>JALSSK010000500.1 GCA_026984335.1 Rhodothermales bacterium | reverse complement strand
GATCCTTCCATTCATCGAGCATCCGCTCGAAGCTGCGGGGACGGTTCGAAGAGGCGGGATCATAGGACTGCCGGTCGACGATTTCTATCCCGACCTCGGTCGCTCCCTGCTCGAAGGCGTTTGCCAGACCCAGCCCGTACTCATTGCGCACGTAGCAAATGACCACCCGGCCGTATCCCTTCTCCACGGCATACGCCACCATCTCCCGGCTCACCGTCTCGTCATTGTTGACGCTCCGAAAGACCCGCCTGAAGCCGAGCCGGGTCAGTTCAGGACTGGTCGAGGCCGGCGTAAGCATCAACAACCCCGCGTTTTCGTAGATGGACGCTGCCGGGATGGATACGTGTGAGTTGAGATGGCCGATCACGGCTACCACATCGAGATTGTTGGCGAAGCGCTGGGCCACGAGCCGGCCTTCGTTGACCGACTCGTGGTCGTCTTCCTTGAGAACCCGGACGGGACGACCCAGCACCCCGCCGGCCGCGTTGATTTCATCAACGGCCATTTGCATGCCTTCACCATACATCCCATCCTCGCGGGACGACCACGGCCAGGCCGCCCCGATCAGGATGTCTCCCCGGTTCGCTTCGGCGCGCCGGGCGCGCTCTTCCGCAACGTTTTGCGGTCCACCACACGCGCCGGCGAGGATCGCCACGGCCACGCACATTACGCACGCCCGAGATCCCGTCCGGGCTTTACACTTGCTTTTACTGTTCCACATAGCAGGCACCGGTATATGTGAACGATTTGGTTTTCCGCACGGTCGAGGTCAGGTCATCTGACGTCTCGCCAGCTCGGCAAAAACGCCGTCTTCCTCCAACATCAGGGCTTCATAGGTTCCCTCCTGCACGACGCGCCCCCTGTCGATGACGTAAATGCGGTCCGCATGCATGATGGTGCTGAGGCGATGCGCCACCACGAAGCGGGTCGCCTGAAGGTTGTCGAGGCTTTCGCTGACGATTTTCTGGGTTCGATTGTCGAGCGCGCTGGTGGCTTCGTCGAAGAAGAGGATACGGGGCCGTCCGACGATGGCGCGGGCGATCATCAGACGCTGGCGCTGACCGCCCGAAAGGGTGCTTCCGCCCTCGCTGACGACGGTGTGCATCCCCATGGGCATCTGTTTGATGTCGTCCGCAAGGCCGGCCATGCGGGCGGCTTCCCAGGCGTCATCGAGGGTGGCCAGCGAAGAGCCGGCGATGTTCGTAAAAATGTCCCCGCTCATGAGCCGGCCGTTCTGAAGCACGACGCCGATCTGACGCCGCACCGCCTGAATATCGAGGCCGGAAAGATCCTGTCCGTCATAGTAGAGAGAGCCGGACTCGGGCGTCTCGAACCCCAGCAGCAGACGCAGAATGGTGGATTTTCCGGAGCCCGAGGGCCCCACGAGCGCAATGAACTCCCCGGGATGCGCCTGCACCGATACGTCGTCGAGGATGAGCGCACCTTCCGGTTCATAGCGAAAAGAGACGTGCTTGACCTCGATCTCTCCGGTGAGCGTGCCGGGCAGGGCTTTCGTGAGATCGACCTCCGGCAACGTCTCCAGCACGGGTTTGGCCTGTTCGTAGAGGGGGATTGCCATCTGAATCGCTACGAAGGCGCCCACCATCGAGAGCATGGAGCTGGTGAAAGTCCCGAGGGCCGCGTTGAAGGCAATGAAGTCGCCCGTCATCATGACGTTTCCGGCATCCTGAACCATGATCATCACGGCGAAGATGACCATGGAGGTCAGCATCGGGAAGACGGCGTTGAACGTGGCGATGCCGTTGCCGATGCGCCGGGCTTTGTACTGCAGCCGTCGCTGTTCGCCGAAGCTGCGGGCCCAACGTTCGAAGGCTTTGCTCTCGGCGCCGGCCACCCGAAGTTTGGTGATGCCGGTGATGAACTGAAGCACCTTGCCGGAAAGCCACGATTGCAGGTCTGCGATCCGGCGCTGATGCCGCAACTGGAAATAGCTCCCCGCTACACTGACGACCAGTGCGACGAGAGTCAACCCGGTGGCCCAGAGCGCCAGATACGAATCGTAATAGAACAACAGGCCGAAATTGAAAACCGAGAAAAGGCCTCCGAGAATCGAAGAGACGGTCACGCCGGAGAGCAGTTGCCGGATGGTGCTGATGCCGCCTGCGCGCATGGCCAGGTCGCCGGCCGAGAAACGACGGAAGAAGGGTGTCGGAAGGTTCAGCAGCCGATCCCAGACGGCTGCCTGAACGGAGGCGTCCATGCGGCTTTCGACGCGAAGGATGGCGATGCCGCGCGTCACCTGGAACAGGGCAACCGCCCCGGCCACGGCGAACAAAGCCACCATGATCTGGCTCAACTGGCTACGATCGGCTTCGGGAATGACGGTGTTGAAGATGCTCCCCGTAGCGATCGGTGTGATCATGTTGAGCAGCCCCCCGGCAAGCCCCAGCGCCAGAACGAACAGGAGATCCTTCCGGCACCCGGCCACGCCGAACTTCAGCACGTCCCACGCCGTGAGGGCCCTGTCGGCAAAGGGTCGGTAGAAATAATAGGCCATGGGGTGGAGATGCTCGACGATCTCGGCGTCTACGATCCGGGTCCGTCCCGTCGCCGGATCGTGCATCGAATAGCGTTTTCCCCTTTCGGGCAACAGGGCCACGGGCCGCCCCTGCCCGGTTTCCGCGTCGCGGAGGAGCCCCAGCATCGGGCCGTTGTCCATCTTCCACCACTGCCCACGGAGAGCGACCTTTCGAAAGCGGACCCGGGAGACCCGGGCGATTTCTTTGAGCCGGTCCCGGCGGCGTCCGGTATCCTCTTCCGTCCGGGGCGGCGCTTTCATTTCCAGTCCGATGGCCGCTCCCACCCGGCGGCAGGCCGCCAGAAGCGGGTCCGGGGCGTGCGCCTCCATTTCGCCGGCGTCCGTTTCCATCACGTGAGCCAGATGCGCGGCGCCTCTGGCCAGGGCATGCGCGTCGGTCCGAGCCTTCCGACGGATCCGCTCCCGCTCCATCCGGCGTTCCTGCCCGATATGCACGGCCAGCCCTGCCAGAAGGTGGCGATGGGTGCGTTCGAGCGCTTCCCAGAACGCTTCTCCCTCCTCGAGCAAACGACGGGTGTCAGTGACCTGGAGCCGGCACACCCCGGCCGTCTGCAGCCACAGGGTGCGGTTCACCGGAAAGGGGCCGTCGCCGTTGATCATCGGAAAGGCCGCCTCTCCCATCAGGCGGGAGGCCCCTTCCAGGTGCCGGATCCAGCAGACCTGGTCGCGGGCGCGCAACATGGCTCCTTCCCGAATCAGCGCTTCCTCACCCGGCGCTACGTTCCGATGTTCTTTGGGTGGCATGAAGGGAAAAGCCCCGGCCGCCAAGCGCTCGATCCAGTGGTTCACGTGTTCGGCGAGCATCCCGGCCCGTTCCGCATCCCAGACCGCCGCCCGAAGCCGGGACGCCTCCACGCGTCGCAGCAGCGTGCCCATGGCGCCCACCACCTGCAGACCGTAGCCCTCGCACCCCGCGATCCCGAAGAGCATCCGGCCGGCTTCGAACCGGCACAGATGCCGCCGCCTCGAGACGGGCTCTCCCTCCCGAAGCCGTACGGCAAACACGTCGACACAGCCCGCGTGCACGTACCAGGCGCCCTCGCTCCCGTTGAGAAGGATCGGAGTGTTGCTGCCCGTTTCCCGGAGCAGGCCGGCTTCGTCGAAGATGTGCGGTTCCATATTCAATAGTGCTTGATGAGGCGGGCATAGGGGCCCTCTTCCCGGAGCATCGCTTCGTGCGTCCCACGCTGAACGACCTTGCCGCGGTCGAGCACGATGATCTCGTCACAATCCCGGATCGTGCTCAGCCGATGGGCGACGATCAGACACGTGCAACCGCGCTTTCTCAGGTTGTCGTCGATCAGCTTTTCCGTGGTGGGATCCAACGCGCTCGTGGCTTCGTCGAGCACAATGAGCGTGGGGTTGCCGGAGAGCGCGCGGGCTATTTCGAGGCGCTGCCGCTGCCCGCCACTGAAGTTTTGCCCCCCTTCTTCCACCAGACTTCCGAAACCGTCGGGCCGGGCCGTGACGACCTCGTGAATGCAGGCGTCTTTGGTCGCCCGGACCACGTCGGCCTCTGCGATGGTGTCGTCCCAGAGCGTCAGGTTTTCGCGCACGGAGTCTTCGAAGAGGAAGATGTCCTGATCGACGAAAGCGAAGGAGTTGTTCAGCGTAGCCTGGGGAATCTCGTCGCGCGGGATACCGTCGAAGAGGATCTCTCCGGACCAGGGTTTGAACAGCCCGCACACCAGCTTGGCCACCGTAGACTTTCCGGACCCCGAGCCGCCCACCAGGGCCACCCGCATACCGGGCATAAGCCGCAGGTTAAAGTTTTCGATGAGCGGTTTTTCGAGACGACTGTAGCCGAAGGTCACGTTCCGCAGTTCGAGGTAGCCTTCGAGCTTCGGAGGAAGGTCCGCCGTTTCGTCGAGCGGCGCTGCCCGGGCCGGGCGTTCCGCTTCGGAGCGCAACACGTCGTCGAGACGGTTCATGTCCCCTTCGACCTCCTGAAGCGTCCCGCCCAAATTCACGAGCTGGTTGACCGGCCGCACGAAGCTGAGCATCAGCGCCTGAAAGGCGACGAGCATACCCATGCTCATTTGCCCGTCCATGATGCGCAGCGATCCCAGGCCCAGAATGACGGCGGTATTGATCGACAGGAGCAACGGCGGCACGATGGTCAGCACCTGCGTCTTGAGGCCGAGTTGCTGTTGCGCATTGACCGTCTTGGCGTGGTAGCCGGCCCAGCGGTTGAAGAAGTCGGACTCGGAGCCGGTGGCCTTCAGTGTTTCGATGGTCTGGAGGCCGCCCATTGCAATACCCATCAGCTTCCCCTTCTCCTGCAAGAGCCGCATGTTGGCATCTTTGCGCTTGCGCGAGACGTAGCGCAGCGCCACCAGGTTCAGAGCGGCGATGGCGATGCCGACGGCGGTCAGGACGAGGTCGTACTGGAGCATCAGCACGGCATAAAACACCACCATGAGCATGCTCAGCGCCGTAGTGGCCAGATCGCCGGAGAGCAGGCGGGCCACTTTGTCGTTGATGGCCACGCGCGTACCGATCTCGCCTCCCCAGCGCTGGGTGAAGAACACAAAGGGCAAACGCAGCACATGCCACAAGAACTGTCCCGAGGTGGAAGAAGCCAGTTTGGTTTCCAGTCGAAGCAGGTACGTTCGCTGCAACCACGTCAGGAGTGCGTATCCGGCGGCCGTCAGCCCCATGATCAGCAACAGCGGGCGGATCCATTCGCGCGCGCCGCCCACCAGCACGTCGTCTACGAACACTTTCGAGAAAACCGGAATCACCAGCCCGGGGATCACCAGCGCCAACCCGGCAAGCACCACGTAGAGCAACGCTTTCCCCGAACCATTCAGGCGGGGACGCAGCGCCGCGACGAGGCTTCGTTTGGCCCCTCCCTTAACGAAGGCCGGGCCGGGTTCGAACGTCAGCACAACCCCCGTGAACGACTCGTCGAACTCCTCTTCGCTCAGCACCCGGGGCCCCATCGCCGGGTCGTTGATGTACACGCGCCCCTTCCTGAAGCCCTCCAGCACCACGAAGTGGTTGAAGTTCCAGTGCAGGATCATCGGACCGTTCATCGTCCTGAGACTGTCCGGCTCCTTCTTGTATCCCCTGGCGACCAGGCCGAAGGAACGCGCCGCCTTCAAGACGTTGCTGGCTTTGCTGCCGTCGCGGGAGACGCCGCAGGCCATGCGTAATTCTTCGAGCGGGATGATCTTCCCGAAGCCTGCCAGCACCATGGCCAGCGCCGCCGCGCCGCATTCGACGGCTTCCATCTGAAGGATCGTCGGCACTCGAAAACGGGGCGCCGGTTTCGGCCGGCTTTTCGCCTGCCCGAAGCGTTCCGTGATTTTTTTTATGGGACGAAGCAGACTCTCCATCGCGCTCTGGTCCTGGGTAATTGCATGTTTCGGGGCTAGACGCCGACGCCGGTGAACCGCTTCAGCACGGGCAAGACCATTTCGATGGGCCGTTGCTTCTCGACGGTGATCGTGGCCGTGCACAGCGTGCCGCTCCGGATTTTCTCATCCGGCCCCTTCGAAGACGACCACCGGTACCCACTGACCGTCGTGGGGTCGAGTTGCAACGTGGCGTAGGTCTCGTAGGGTGCGCCGCCGCCGGAGAGGGCCTGCACGAGTTGCGCGTTCTTCAGGGTGCGCATCATGCCCTCGCTCGTCGCCGGGAAATCCGACACGCGCGTCACCCGACCCAGCATGAAGCCGTGCTCCTCGCGTTTGATGGTGCTCGGCGAGATCCGGACCTCCATCCCGGGCTCGACCTTTTTTCCTTCAATGACCGGGAGATAGAGAACGGCCTCCAGATCCTGCACGTCGTTCCCCACACGGTCGAGGCGAACGATGGGCTTCCCCTGGCTTACGATGCTGCCGACCTCCGCCATCACCTCCAGAATGCGCCCGGTGTACGGGCTGACCACCTGCGTGGCCATCTCGATTTGATCTTCGAGGTTGGCGATCTCCCGCTCAAGCTGATTGATCTGAAAAGCGCTGGAAAGGAGCTCTTGCTGCCGCTGGTTCTTCACGGTCAACTCGCGAATGGAGATTTGCTTCAACTCATTGCGAAGTTGCGCGACCCGTTCGCGCGTTGCCTGCAGCTGCTGCCGCGTGCTGAGCAGTTGTTGTTTGGTAATCAGACCTTCCTCGAAGAGGCCGTTCTGG
>JALSSK010000499.1 GCA_026984335.1 Rhodothermales bacterium | reverse complement strand
GTTCAAGGGAATGATCCGCAAGATGGTCGTTGGCGAACGACCGTATCCGCGGCGTACGCGCACGCATCCGCAATATCGGCAGACCGCCGACCGCGACTTCGAGACGGAGAAACGGCGATTGCGCGATGCGCTGGAGCACTTCAGGAAAACGGAGGGCCGGCCGATCCCCCATCCGCTCTTCGGAGAGATGAGCGCGGCGGAGAAAGGGTGGGCCATGTACAAGCATCTGGATCATCACCTGACGCAGTTCGGCGTCTGATTGCCCGGCGCGCTTTTTTTCGCCATTCCTTCGGCGTGCACGGTGTTTCGAGGGGAGACGGGAGCGTATCTTGGGTTCCGGAAGCGTCGGCCGGACGCTTTCCCCTGAGCTTCGCCATTTTTCGGTACGCGCGCATGTATGTGACCATCGAAAACCTGTATGCCGACCTCGAACGGAGCCTGGAAGCGCTTCGGGCAGACGCCTCGGCCGTGCGGCGGTCGCGGGCGGTGGTGGAGGCGGCGCTCGGAGACGGCGGCACGTATTACGGCATCAACACCGGCTTCGGCAAGCTGGCGCAGGTGCGCATCCCGCCGGAGGATCAGACGCAGCTTCAGCGCAACCTCCTCCTCAGCCACGCCGTCGGGGTGGGCGAGCCGGTGCGGAAGGAGGTCAGCCGGCTGATGCTCCACCTCAAGATCCACGCGCTCGGGCAGGGCTATTCGGGCGTCTCGGCGGAGACGTTCGAGCGCCTCTTGCTCTTTGCGGAGCGAGACTGGGTGCCGGTCATTCCGAGCAAGGGCAGCGTCGGCGCCTCGGGCGATCTGGCGCCGCTGGCGCACATGGCGCTCCCGTTGCTCGGCTTCGGGGCCTTCTGGGACGAGGCGGGGGCCGCCGCCGTGCCCGCCGCCGAGGTGCTCGCCGCGCACGACCTCGCGCCCATCGAGCTTCAGCCGAAAGACGGCCTCGCGCTCATCAACGGCACGCAGCTCATGAGCGCTTTCGGAGCTTTCGTGCTGGAGAAAAGCTGCCGTCTGGCGCGCCTGGCCGACCTCCTTGCGGCTATGAGCCTCGAAGCTCTGCAAGGGAGCATCAAGCCGTTCGACGCCCGCATCCAGGCCATCCGCCCCCATCCCGGGCAGATCGCCGTCGCCGAGAACGTGCGCCGCCTGCTCGACGACAGCGAGATCCTAGAAGCGCATCGGGATTGCGGTAAGGTGCAGGACCCGTACTGCCTCCGGTGCGTGCCGCAGGTCCACGGCGCCGGCCGCGACGCGCTCGACTACGGCCGCCGCGTCGTCGAGACGGAAATCAACGCCGTCACGGACAACCCGCTCGTCTTCGAAGACGGCGACATCCTCAGCGGCGGCAACTTCCACGGCCAACCCCTGGCGCTCGCGCTCGATTTTGCCGCGATGGCGCTCGCCGAATTCGCCTCCATCTCGGAACGCCGCATCTACCTCCTCCTCGAAGGCCACGACGGCCTGCCGAGGCTGCTCATGCGCGAGACCGGCATCAACTCGGGCTTCATGATCCCGCAATACACCGCCGCCGCGCTCGTCTCCGAGAACAAGGTGCTCTGTCATCCGGCCTCCGTCGATTCGATCCCGACGAGCCTGGGGCAGGAGGACCACGTCAGCATGGGCGCGATCTCGGCGCTCAAGCTCATCAACGTGCTCCGAAACCTCGAACACGTGCTCGCCATCGAACTGCTCACGGCCGCGCAGGCGCTCGACTACCGGCTGCCGCTCCGTCCCGGGCGCGGCGTGGCGGCGGCCCACGCCTTCGTGCGCAATCTCATCCCGCATCGCGAAGCCGACTACTTCTTTCAGGAAGACCTCACGCCCTGCCTCGAACTCATCCGCACGCCCGCCCTCCTCGACGCCGTGACGGAGGAGGTGGGCGCGTTGCGGTAGCGTGTTCCTTCGCCCGGGCACACCGCCCCGGCCCCCCAAACATCCCCGGCCCCCATGCCCGTCCTGACGAACATCGCCACTTTGTATCGGTGCGCCGCCCCCGGAGGCCAGGGCGCCCTTCACGCCGTCGATCGGGCCGCGCTCGTGTGGGAGGGCGAGACGATCCGGTGGGTGGGCGCGGAGGCCGAGCTGCCCGCCGCGTACGCCGCCGCCGAACGTCTCGACGCCGAAGGCGCGCTCGTCATCCCCGGCCTCATCGACTGCCACACGCACCTCGCCTTCGGCGGCTGGCGGGCCGACGAGTTCGAAATGCGCATCCTCGGCAAGAGCTACCTCGACGTCGCGCGCGCCGGGGGCGGCATCGCCTCCACGATGCGCCGCACGCGGGCGGCCTCCGAAGACGAGCTCTTCGAGCGATGCCTGGGCTTCCTCGGCGAGATGGCCCGCCTCGGCGTGACCACCGTCGAGTGCAAAAGCGGCTACGGCCTCACCGTCGAGGACGAGCTGAAGCTGCTCCGCGTCTATCGCCGGCTGGCCGGGGCGCAGCCGCTGGGCATCGTCGCGACGTTCCTCGGGGCGCACGTGGTCCCGCCCGAATACCGGGACGACCGGGCCGCGTACGTCCGGCTCGTGTGCGACGAGATGATCCCGCGGGTGGCGGCGGAGGGGCCGGCGGAGTTCTGCGACGTGTTCGTCGAGGAGACGGCCTTTCATGCGGACGAGGCGCGTCGGATTTTTGCGGCGGCGAGGCGGCACGGGCTGCGTCCGAAGCTCCACGTCGATCAGCTCGGCGACGGCGGCGGGGCGAAGCTGGCCGCCGAGGTGGGGGCGATCTCGGCGGATCACCTCGAATACACGTCGGCGGAGGGCATGCGGGCGATGGCCGAGGCGGGCGTGGTGGCCGTGAGCCTGCCGCTGGCGACGCTCTACCTCCGGCAGAAGCCGATGGACGCGCGCGCCTTCCTCGACGCCGGCGCGACGGTGGCCGTGGCGACGGACTTCAACCCCGGCAGCGCGCCGAGCTTCCACCTGCCGCTGGCGCTCACGCTCGCCTGCACGATGAACCGGCTCACCCCCGCCGAGGCGCTCAAGGGCGCCACGCGCTATGCCGCACGCGCGATCGGGCGCGAGGACCGCATCGGCGCGCTGGAACCGGGCAAACAGGCCGACTTCGTCCTCCTCGACGCCGAGAGCGTCAACCACTGGCTCTATCACTTCCGCCCGAACGCGGCGCGCGCGACGTACGTCAGGGGGCGTCGGGTGGCTTCGGCAACCGGACCGTGAACGTGCTTCCCTCGCCTTCCTTCGAATGCACCGAAACCGTCCCGTCCATCCGCTCCACCGCCTTTTTCACGATGGCCAGCCCGATGCCGGTGCCGGGGTAATCCTGCTGACCGTGCAGGCGCTGGAAAACCTGGAAGATTTGCTTCTGAAAGACCTCCGGGATGCCGATCCCGTTGTCGGTGACGTGGACGAGCACGTGGTCCCCCGTCGTCTCGCACCGCACGGTGAGCTCCGGCGTCGTGCCTTCGCGGCGATACGTCAGGGCGTTTTCGAAGAGGTTGAGGAAGACCTGGTTCAGCAGCGTGGGGTCGCCGAGGACGAGGGGAGCGCCGGCAGGAAGCGCGACGCGCGCGCCGGTCTCCTCGATGAGCGGCGTCAGCGTGTGGACCACGCGCTCGAAGATGTCGCTCAGGGGCATCGGGCTGCGCGTCACGGCTTTGCGTCCGAGACGGGCATACGAGAGCAGGTCGTTGATGAAGTGATCCATCCGGGCGCCCGCCTCGACGATCAGGTCGATGTAGCGGCGCCCCTCGTCGTCGAGGCGGTCGTAATAGCGACGGGCGAAGAGGTTGGCGAAGCCGTGAACGGCGCGAAGCGGCGCGCGGAGGTCGTGCGAGACGGAATAGGTGAACGAGCGCAGTTCCTCGTTGGCGGCTTCGAGGCCGGCGGCGCGCCGGCGGAGATCGTCGTTGAGCTTGCGGATCTCCTCGGCGGCGCGACGTTGCTCGGTGACGTCCCGCCCCACGGCCTGATATTCGACGACGTTCTCTCCGGCTTCGTCGCAGATGAGGCGATAGGTCCACTGGTTCCACCGCACCTCGCCGCCGGGCAGGATCACCCGCAGTTCGACGGTCGTGACGGGATGCTCGCAGTCGAGAGCCTCGATGTTCTGCGCCATCTTCGCTTGATCTTCCGGGGGGATCTCGGGCATGAAGCGTCCGCCGACGAGGCCCTCGGGGTCTTGCCGGAAATACCGCGCGTAGGCGGCGTTGACGTACGTGAGGGCGCCCTCGGGCGTGAAGCGGCAGATCATCTCGGTCTGGTCCTCGACGATGGCGCGGTACCGGGCTTCGCTCAGGCGCAGGGCCGCCTCGGTGCGTCGCCGTTCGGCGATCTCGGCTTCGAGCCGGGCGACCGTCGCTTCGAGCGTCGCCGTGCGTTCGGCCACGCGCTGCTCCAACTCCTCGTTCATCCGAAGCAGTTTCTCCTCGAACGTCTTGCGCTCGGTGACGTCGCGGACGAGGCCGAGCACCTGATCCCCCTCGAGCGGGGCGAGACGGGCCTCGAAAAAGCGCGGCGTCCCCTCGAAGGGAAGCGCATATTCGAATACCTGCAGGACGCCCGTATCCACCGCTTGCTCGATGAAACGCCGGCTCTTCTCGGCGATTTCGGGGGGCAGGACCTCGTGCTGGGGTTTGCCGAGGAAATCCGAAGGCGGCAGCAGCGTGCGCATGCCTTGCGCGGGGATGAAGTCGAGATAGACGCCGTTCCGGTCGATGCGGAAGATCATGTCCGGGATGGCGTCGAGCAGGGCGCGCTGGCGGCGCTGGCTGGCGCGGAGCGCTTCCTCATTGTTCCGGGCGCGGTCCAGCGCATCGCGGAGCCTGCGCGTGGTCAGCGAGAGCAGGACCGCCGCCATAAGGAAAAAGAGGGCGTCGGTGGCCCAGAGCGAGAGCGACGTGTCGGTCAGGATGGGCTGGGGGAGCATGCCCTTTTTTTCGGCCAGCAACAGCCCCACACCGGACAGAATACTCAGCCCCGCAAAGACGAGGCCGGTGCGCTCGCCCACCACCAGCGTGGCGATGATGATGACGAGGAGGTATCCGTGAAAGGCGGGCGAGTGGACGCCGTTCTCGAAGAGCGCGGACAGGGAGAAGATGAGCCAGAGCGTCGCGCTAAAGAGGAGACCGGCATGCCGAACGTGCCCGCGCCGCAACAGAAGCAACACGCCGCCCGCAAACAGGGTCGTGAAGAGGGTGATGCCCAGGCGCAAGGGATCCGGCGGCACGAAGGCGAGCATCGCGAGGGCATAGAGCCCGGCTACGGCAAGCGCCGTCAGCAACGTGAGATGAAGCGGATAGGCCCGGCGGGTCTTCGCCTCATCGTCGAAAACCGGCGGTTTCACCAGGGTGCGGATCCAGGTTGCCATGACGCTTCTCATCAGGTGCGCGAATCTCATCAGGCGCGCGAAAAAGGGGCGATCGGTCGGTTTCACAATCTGCTCAGATCATCCCCATACAAAGACGCCGCTGCCTTATTTTGCACGTTTCCAAAGCAAGATCCCTGAACGTGTATGAACGTCAAAATATTCACCACGGGTGGAACCATCGATAAAGTATACTTCGACGCCCAGAGTGATTACAAGGTCGGCGAGCCGCAAATCGTCGAAATCCTGCGCATGGCCAACGTCGTCGTCGATTACGAGGTGGAGCCGATTTTGCGCAAGGACAGCCTCGAGCTGACGGACGCCGACCGCGCCGTCATCGTCGAGCGCGTCCGGCGGGAGCCGTGCCGCCGCATCCTCATCACGCACGGCACCGACACGATGACGCGCACCGCCGAGACGCTCCGGGACGTCCCCGGCAAGGTGATCGTTCTCGTCGGCTCGCTCACGCCGGCCCGCTTCAAGCACACCGACGCCGAGTTCAACATCGGCTTCGCGCTCGCCGCCGTCGAAGCGATGCCGGAGGGGGTGTACATCGCCATGAACGGGCGCATCTTCAAATCCGGCTCAGTGCAGAAAAATCGTCAAAAAAACCGTTTCGAGCCTATTGCAGAACGAAAGGACACTTGAGCCTCCCGGGAGCGCGGGCGCGTCTCCGGTCCATGTTCAGAGGAACGATTCGAGGAGCATCGGGGTACGAAGCGGACGCGCGCGCGACAGGAACGAACGGATCGAAGCCGGGAGCCCATGCCTCATGATCCCCAGCCCCCCTCTTTCTCGACCCTGACGGACGTGCGCCTCGTCCCGATCGATATCGAGCACGCGGAGGCGGTGCAACGCCTGGCCGAGGACCCGCGCGTGGCCGCCATGACGAACCTCCCGGAGCCGTATCCACCCGACGGAGCACTCCACTGGATCCGCTACCTCCTGCCGAAACGCCAGGTCGGCGTCGAGTACGCCTTCGCCATCCTCGAGGCCGGGGGCGAGGTCGTCGGCGTCAACGGGCTGGTCGAAGTCTCGGCGGCGCAGGGTTTTGCCGAACTCGGGTACTGGATCGGCCGGCCGTACTGGGGGCGCGGCTACGCCACGGCCGCCAACCGGCTGCTGCTCGACTACAGCTTCGAGGCGCTCGCGCTCCGCCGCATCATCGCGCGCCCGCTCCTGCGCAACCATGCCTCGCGCCGCGTGCTCGAAAAGCTCGGCTTCCGCTTCGTCGAGACGCAACGCAACCCGTTCGCCAAGTTCGAGCCGGACGACCGCCTGGCCGTCTACGAGATGACCGCCGAGCGGTGGACGGCGGCGTAAACCGACCCGCTGCCGCTCACTCGACCCGCTGCCGCTCACTCGACCCGCTGCCGCTCACTCGACCCGCTGCCGCTCAC
>JALSSK010000498.1 GCA_026984335.1 Rhodothermales bacterium | reverse complement strand
TCTCCTTCTTCATGAGACGATCTCCTTCTTCATGAGACGATCTCCTTCTTCATGAGACGATCTCCTTCTTCATGAGACGATCTCCTTCTTCATGAGACGATCTCCGGGCGTTTCGAGGCGCGTCCGTCGTGGGAGGAGGCGTCGGGAGGAGGGATCGAGGGATGAAGGACGAGGAGCGCGAGCAGGGCGCACCGTTCCGTCAGTCTGTCGCGGAAGGCGAACTCGTGGCGGGCGTGCGCGCCGTCGCCGACGGCGCCGAGGCCGTCGAGCGTGGCGGTGAAGAGGCTGGTGAGGTTGCCGTCGGAGCCGCCGCCGGCGCACCCCTCTTCGAGCGGGATGCCGAGCGTGCGCGCCGCCGCCTGCGCGGCGCGCCAGAGCGCCCGGTTGCGCGGCGTGCGCTCCATCGGCGGACGTCCGACGCGGCCCTCGATGGTCAGCGTCGCGCCGGGGGTGGTCGGCTTCAGGCTGCGGATGGCCGCCTCCACACGGCGCGCCTCCTCGCGCGTGGGCACGCGCACGTCCACGACGGCCCGGCTCACCGGCGCGACCACGTTCGGCCGCTGCCCGCCGTCGATCAGCCCCACGTTGACCGTGACGCCGCGCTCGAGGTCGTTGAGCGCGTGGAGCTTCTGGATGACGTGCGACAGTTCGAGGATGGCGCTGACGCCCGCGCCGGGGTCGAGCCCGGCGTGCGCGCCCACCCCATGCACGTGGATGACGAAGCGCCCGACGCCCTTGCGCGCCGTCTTCAGCTTGCCCGAGAGCCCGAGCGCGGGCTCGAGCACGTACACCCGCTCCACCCGCCGCGCGAGCATCCGGAGGTACGACCGCGACTCGACGCTGCCGATCTCTTCGTCCGAGTTGACAAAGACGACGGGCGTCACCGGGGGCGTGCGGCCGAGCGCGCGGAGCGCCCGAAGCGCGAAGACGATCATCGCCAGCCCGCCCTTCATATCGAAGACGCCCGGTCCCCGGAGTTCGTTGCCCCGGACCTCGAAGGGCATCTCGCGGATCGTGCCGAGGGGCCACACGGTGTCGCAGTGGCCGAGGAGCAGCTGGGCCGCCCGGCCCCGCGCGCGACGCCGGGGACGCGCGTAGAGGTGACCGCCCGAGCGCCCGCGCCCCGGAAGGCGGCGCACCTCGAAGTCGAGATCCGCCAGCGCATCGGCCAGAAGACTTTGCACCCCCGCCTGCGCCTCCGGCACGTTCGAGGGCGACTCGGCGAGAACGAGCGCCTTCAAATAGTCGATCATCTCGTCTTCATGCTCGGCCAGACAGGCCCGTATGTCGCGCGCCGTCGTGTTCATCATCCGTGCCGCATACCTTCGGGCCTCGGGAAGGCGAAGCTCTCCCCTACGCTCCCGTACCGCCCCGGCGCGAGGTACACCGGCAGCGGCATGCGCCCGATGAGTTCATGGTCGCTCTGATCGAAGATGCGGAGGGCGTCCTCGCGCACGTACGCCGCCGCCACCCGCCCCGTGATGAGGGCGAACGGACCGAAGCCGCCCACGATCTTCTCCAGCTCACACTCGAGGAAGAGATACCCGTCGCTCAAAAAAACGCCGTCGATCTTCTCGGCGGGAAACGTGGGAAGCGTATCCAGCCCGCGCCGCGCGCCGTCGTCGTGCCGGATCAAGACCGCCAGCGCGGCGTGGACGACCTGCCGGGCCAACGGATACGTGACCGTGAAGACGCCCTCGCGCAAGACGTTCCGATACGTGCGATGCTCCGGCGTGCACGCGAAGCCGAAATAGTTCGCCCACCCGATGGGCATGGCCTGATGCTTCGGCGCGAAGGTGTGGCCGCCCTCCGGGCCCTTCGTCCCCACCACCACGAGCGGGGCGACGGTGAAGACGCGCTCCCAGATAGGCAGATCCACATCGAGCGACACGAGGGAGGAGGGCGTTTCCATGGGGCACGGGGGCGGTGCATCGAGCGCCGAAAGCGCAAAAGCCTAACATTCTGACGAACAACATCATACGGAACAAAGGATGGGCTTCGTGTCAGGCGGTCCCTGCAATGCATGTGAGGGATCTTCGGACGCTCCCGCCCGAATCATTCGGGCAATCGTTCATCTCCCGGTCGATAGGCGCGTTCGAGGTGGGCGCGGATCTCCGCTTCGTCCCGCCACACGGGTTTGCGCGCGTTCCTGACGAAGAGCCGCGCCTGATCGGCATAATGCGGGGACGCGGCGTCGAGGGTGGCGCTTCCGAACTGATGGATGCTCTCCGAGCGAACCCGCCCCTCGGCGTCCCAGGCGGCGAGGAGGATGTACGAGTCCCCCGCCATGCCGGCCAACCGCCCGTCCGGCTGAAGCGCGCCGTTGACGGCGCGGAGCACGTCGGGCGCCCCGCCGAGGCCGAGGTCGACGGCGCCGCGCCGGAGCCGGTTGACGTCCTTCCACGGCGGCGAGAGCGTGCCGAAGTGCGCGCGCAGATGATCGGCCGCCCACCGGAGCCGCCGCATGAGCGTGTCCGCCGGGACCGTGGTTCCGTACGCCTCGATGAAGGGACCGAAGGTGAGGACCGCCAGCGCCGTCCGCGTGTTGGCGGAGTCGGCGCGGAGATCCCACGCGCGGAGTTCGGCGAGCGCCCGGCGGGCGAGCGTGTCCGGCGGGACGGGAGCCTGAAGAAGCTGCCTCCGCATCCGCGCCACCCGGGACTCGGGCGCGTACGTCACATCGTATTTATACGCCGTGAAGTCGCTCCACGTGATCGCGTCGTCGGCTCCGAAGAGGGCGAGCGCGCGCAGGCCCCGGTTCGTCATCTTGTCCGCCTCGATGCCGAAGGTGTGCGAAAACGCGGCGGGGTCGGGGTTGTCCGTGCCGAGGGTGGCGCGAAAGGGCGAACTGTTCGTGCTCTGAAGGAAGCCCGAGGCCGGGTCGAGGACCTGCGGCAAGGCGTCGAACGGAAGCGTCTCGGTCCACAGCGTCCCGGAGGTGTCGCCGGGGAGGTAGGCGCGCCAGTCGTAGTTCTCCGAGCGCATCGGAAGGCGGGCATTGTACACGTAAAAAATGCGGCCGTGGCGGTCGGCATAGACCGTGTTGAACATGGGCACGGCCCGGGCCGCCATCGCCTGCCGCCACGCCTCGAAGGTCCGCGCCTTGTTCATCCGATACCACTGCTCCACCTGCCCGACCTCTCCGAAGCCGGCGAAGCGAAGCGCATAGACGCCGTGCGGGCGGCGCACGACCGGCCCGTAGACGGACCACAGCGCCTCCCGTTTGAACGTCCACGAGAACGGTCCCCACAGCTTCACCCGGATCGGCGCCTCGCGCTTCTCCAGCGTTCGCCATTCCCCGTCGAAGCGATACCGGTCCGGGTCGTCGGGATCGACGTCGAGGACGTACACGTCGATGAGGTCGGGGGTGTTGACGGTGTGCGCCCATCCCAGGTCCGGGTTGTGGCCGTGGAGGATGAGGGGCGCGCCGGGGAAGGTGGCTCCGACCACGTCCCATCCCTCGTCGCTGTGGAGGTGCGCCTCGTACCATGCCACGGGTCCCGTCCACGGCTGATGCGAGTTCACGGCGAGGAAGGTGCTTCCGTCCGTCGTCCGCGAGGGCGCCACGGCGAAAGCGTTCGAGCCGAGGTTGCGTTCCGAGAAACGGGTCCATGCCGTCGCTTCGGACCGGGGCGAGACGTCGCGTGCGCGCGCGTCGGCGAAGAGCTCACGGAGCACCCGGTCGATGCCGAAGAAGAGGGGGAGCTTGTGCACGAAACCGGCGACGACGTCCCGGCCCGTGACGGGATAGAGCGCCGGCAGCGCGGCGTCCGGATGAAGGGCGGCGTAGTGGTTGAGGCCGTCGGCATAGGCTTCGCAGAGGGCGCGCGTCGTCGAGTCGAGGCGGGGATAGCCGTCGGCGACGACGTCCCACACGCGGAGGAGATGCACCATGTAGTCGTTCGGCGCGGCCTCCGACCCGTAGACCTCGGCGAGCCGTCCGCGGGCGGCCAGGAGCGCGCCCTGAAGGGTGGCGAAGTCGTCCTCGGCATGGGCATACGCCAGCCCGTACGCGGCGTCGGCGTCGGTCTTTCCGAAGACGTGCGGCACGCCCCAGGCGTCGCGGAGGATGCGAGCGTCGTACTTCGCGGCGGCGTCCGCGAGCCCCGGCGGCAACGTCTCGCGACCCGTCAGCCATAGCAGCCCGGCGACGAGCACGAAAAGGAGAAGGAGCGTCCAGAGGATTCGTTTCATGAAAGCGGGGGGCGGTGTCAGAGGCCATCGGAGCCGCCAAGATACGACGCCGCGCGCCGCTTCGCCCCGGCGCACGCGACGCATTTCATGTTCCGCCGCGTTGCTTTCCCGCCCTTTCCCGCGTCAATAATGCATATCATGCAACAATGCATAGCATACAACGCGCGCCGCGATGCGGCGTTATGATTCGCCCTTCCGTCCAACGCTCCTCCCCGCAGTCATGAAGTGGATAATCGTCGCCCTGCTTTTCGTGCTTCCGTACGCCTCGCACGCCCAGGCTCCGGATGCTCTTCGCGCGCCCGCCGAAGCGCAGGATTCCCTTTTCGTGAATTACGGCAAATACTTTACCTTTTCCATTCTCGGCTCGTTGGGCGGAGGGTTGGCGGGGACGGCGATCGGGATGGGGATCTACCGAGAGAAGATCCGGCATGACTTTCTGGGGGGCCTGTACGTCATTCCCGTTATGATGTCCGGCTATATGCTCGGCGGCATCGTGGGAGCCGCGTTGGCGGGGCACGACAAGAAGCGCATCTTTCTGTACGCGCTCGGGGGGCATCTCGCGTTCATCGGGACCATTGCGCTCACGGCGCAGCTCCATGAAAGGGCGGCGGCTTCTCTCGGTCTGACGTACCTCGTGGGGATGCCGTTTTTCACGAGCGCCATCGCCCTTCTCGTAGACCAATCCTTCGTCCGAAGGCAGCGGCGGGTGCGCGTCGCCCCCGTGATGTCCTTCGGCAAGCGCGCCTCGACGCTCGGCGTGCGGCTCACGTTCTGATCACGGATGATTTCGCCGGTGCGGGCGGTCCCATCCGAAGCGCGCGCGGCGTATCTTGACCGGGCGAATGCTCCCCTTCACGAACCCCGGAGACGATCATGCACGGCGGCGACCGTATCGCGGAAGTGCTCAAGGCGCAGGGCGTGCCGTTCCTTTTCACCCTGTGCGGCGGCCACATCTCGCCCATCCTCGTGGCGGCCAGGGCGCGCGGCATCCGCGTCGTGGACACGCGGCACGAGGCGACGGCCGTCTTCGCCGCCGACGCCGTGGCCCGCCTCACCGGCACGCCCGGCGTGGCCGCCGTCACCGCCGGGCCGGGCGTGACGAACACCATCACGGCGGTGAAGAACGCGCAGATGGCGCAGTCGCCGGTGGTGCTTCTCGGCGGAGCCGCCCCGACGGCCCTCAAGGGACGCGGCGCGCTTCAGGACATCGACCAGCTTGCGCTCTTCCAATCCATCGTGAAATGGTCGAAGGCGGTGACGCGGGTGCGGGACCTCGCGCCCGCCGTGGAGACGGCTTTCCGCAAGGCACAGGAGGGCGTGCCCGGTCCCGTGTTCGTCGAGTGCCCGGTGGATCTGCTCTACGACGAGGCGCTCGTGCGCGGGTGGTACGGCGCCTCGAAGAGCAGCGGCTCGCTCTCGGGGAAGGCGCTCAACGTGTATCTCAAATGGCACGCCGACCGGCTCTTTGCCGGCAGTGAGAAGACGCCGCCGCCCGCGCCCGTGGTCGTGACGCCGCCCGCGCCGGACGAGGGCAAGGTCGCGAAGGTCGCGGCGGCGCTCCGGAAGGCCGAGCGTCCCGTGCTCATCGTCGGCAGCCAGGCCACGCTCGACGTCCCCGAGGTGAAGGCCGTGGCGGCGGCGCTCGAACGGATCGGCGCGCCGGTCTATCTCTCCGGCATGGCGCGCGGGCTCCTCGGTAAACGTCCCCCCCTCCACATGCGCCACAAACGCCGCATGGCGCTCAAAGAAGCCGACTTCGTCCTCCTCGCGGGCGTGCCGTGCGACTTTCGCCTCGACTACGGCAACCACATCCGCCGGAGCGCTTTCCTCGCCTCGGCCAATCGGAGCCGCACGGACCTCAACAAGAACCGCCGCCCGAACCTCGGCGTCCTCGGCGACCCCGGCCTCTTCCTCCGCCGCCTCGCCGCGCATTTCCCCGAGGGCGACCGGTGGCCCGCATGGCGGGAAGCCCTCCGCGCCCGCGACGACGCCCGCGACGCCGAGATCCGCGAGCAGGCCGCCCACCCGACCGGGCGCATCAACCCGCTCCGCCTGTGCATGACGCTCGAAGACACCCTCGACGAGCGCGCCCTCCTCATCGGCGACGGCGGCGACTTCGTGGCGACGGCCTCGTACATCACCCGCCCCCCCGGCCCGCTCACGTGGCTCGACCCCGGCGCCTTCGGCACGCTCGGCGTCGGCGCAGGCTTCGCCCTCGGCGCAAAGCTCTGCCGCCCGGACGCCGAGGTGTGGGTCCTCTTCGGCGACGGCGCGCTCGGCTACAGCCTCGCCGAGTTCGACACGTTCGTCCGCCACGACCTGCCCGTGCTCGCGCTCGTGGGCAACGACGCCGGGTGGAGCCAGATCGCCCGCGAACAGGTGGAGGTGCTCAAGGACGACGTGGGCACGGTGCTCGCGCCCACGGACTATCACCGCGTCGCGGCCGGCTTCGGCGCGCAGGGCTACCTCCTCGAACGCGAGGACGCCGTCGCCGCCACGCTCGCCGACGCTCGGACGGCGGCGGCAGGCGGACGCCCCGTGCTCGTGAAC
>JALSSK010000497.1 GCA_026984335.1 Rhodothermales bacterium | reverse complement strand
CACCGCAAAGGCGCGACGCGGGCCTTCGGGCCGGGCTGCCCGGACGTCCCCGCGCGCTATCGTTCCATCGGCCAGCCCGTGCTCATCCCCGGAGACATGGGACGCTATTCCTACGTCCTGATCGGGACCGAGCGGGCGATGACCGAAACGTTCGGGAGCACGTGCCACGGCGCGGGCCGGCGGCTGAGCCGGAGAAAGGCGAAAAAAGCCGCGGTCGGTCGGGACGTCACGGGCGAGCTCGCGCGCGGAGGGATCATCGTCCGGGGCGCGAGCCTCCGAACGATCAACGAGGAGATCCCCGAAGCGTACAAGGACGTCGCAGAGGTCGTCGAGACGTGCGCGATGGCCGGCATTTCGAAGAAGGTCGCCCGGCTCCGGCCTATCGGGTGCATCAAAGGCTGAGCGACCGGAGGGGTCCGTTCGCTCAGCCCGCCCACAGAGGGCTATTCCTCCAGTCTCCGCAGCATCTCTTTGGCGGCCCGTCCTCCGTTGCGGCGCTGGTCGAGGTGGCGTTCGCGCCACTGTCGGATCTCACGGGTCAGGGTTTCCTTCATGGCCACGATGGCCTGATAAAGATCATCGGAGGTCTCCTCGGCGCGGATCAGCCGCCCCGGCACGGAAACGTTGGCTTCGGCGCGGTAGAGCGTATCGTCTTTGCGATGGTGGCGCGTCGTGCGTTCGAGTTCGACGGCCACACGAATGGGGTCTGTCTTTATGCTGCCGAAAGCTTTGAAAGCATCATTCAGTTTCTCCTCCACGAAAGCGCGAAGGTCGTCGTTCAGGTCAAGATTGGTACCCTGAAACGTGATGTTCATAGCGGCGATGATCTGGTTGATGAGAACGGCTTCAGTGCTTGTTCGCGCAGTGCGGTGGGTTGTTCCATACTCCCGGCGGGCATGCCCGCGAATTCTTGAAGGGAGAGGCGGAAGGCAGTCTGTGCGGATTTTCCCCACAATCATCGGGCGCCGGGTCGCCGGAAAACGGAGCGGCGACGTATATTAGGTTCCGGTGGAAGTCAGGGGGGCGGCGTGGTTCCGAACGCGTCGGCCCGGCGCCGAAGAACCTCGCCCGGCCTCCCCGGGCATACCATACACGTCGGTTCGGAGGGAGGAGAAGGCACTGGATCAGGAACGGCATCAGGCAGACAGCGTGCTGGGGCGGAGCATCGAGCAGTTTCGCGCCCTCATCGAAAACGCGCTCGACATCATCATGGTGCTCGATGCGACGGGAGAGGTCGATTATGCCAGCCCGTCGGCGGCCCGCATCCTGGGCCACACGCTCGAAGATTTGACGGGGCGTCGGATCTTCGACTACGTGCATGCGGAGGACGAGGCGGCCTTTGCGCGCGCCTTCCGGCGCGTGGTGGAGGCGGATGAGGAGGAGGTGCGGATGACGATCCGCTTTCGCCATCGGAGCGGGGCCTGGCGTACGCTCGAGACGACGTGGCGCGGCTTGACCGGAGAGGACGGCATGCGCCGCGGCGTGCTCAATGCCCGCGACATCACCGAGCGTCGCTGGGCCGAGGAGGCGCTTCGGGAGAGCGAACAGCAGTACCGGGCCCTGATCGAACTCTCGGCGGACGCCATCTACGTGTTGCAGGACGATGGGTTCGTGCTTGTGAACCGGGCCTGGGAGGAGCTTTTCGGTTATACGCGGGCCGAGGTGCTCTCGCCCCGGTTCGAGGTCCTCCGCGTGGTGGCGCCCGGGAGCCGCGGCGTGATCGAGGAGCGCCGCCGCCGCCGGGCCGCCGCAAAGCCGGTCGCGCCGGTCTTCGAGGT
Organism: Rhodothermales bacterium; assembly: GCA_026984335.1. Classification (GTDB taxonomy): domain Bacteria; phylum Bacteroidota; class Rhodothermia; order Rhodothermales; family ISCAR-4553; genus JALSSK01. The sequence continues at coordinate 28,028 of JALSSK010000497.1, read as the reverse complement.
GCAGGGCCGACGCCGCGACGGTCAGATGCTCGACCTCGAGGTAAGCGAGGCGGACATTCTCTGGAAAGGGCGTCCCGCCATTCAGGGCATCTACCGCGACGTGACCGAACGAAAGCGGGCCGAGAAAGCGCTCCGGCGCTATGCCGAACGCCTCGAAGTGCTGCGCGCCATCGACCAGGCTCTGCTCAGCGCCCAGTCGTCGTCCACCATCGCCGAGGCGGCGGTCCAACACATCCGGAAACTCATCCCCTGTCTCTGGGCGGGGGTGCTGCTCAGCGACCCCGAAACGCCGGGCACGATGATCGTTGCGGCTCAGGCGGGTGCGCCGATTGCTCTCCCGCCGGAAGCGCGCTTCTCCGTGGCGGAGTTCGACCTCCCGGACGCGCTTCGGGCGGGTGCGCCGGTGATCGTCGGCGTATCCGAAAGCGGGGAGCCGGTCGCTTCGCTGGGCAGCCTGATCGCCGGCGCGGGGGTCGAAACGATCCTGTGGGCGATGCTCCAGATGCAGGATGAACTGCTCGGCATCGTGGTGCTGGGCGCGGGCGCGGAGCAAGCCTTCTTCGAGGATCACCGTCACATCGCGCGCGAGGTGGCCGAGCAGTTGTCCGTGGCCATGCACAGCATGCGGCTTTTCGAGGCCGTCAGCGCGGCGCACACCCGGCTCGAACAACTCTCGCACCGGCTCGTCGAGGTGCAGGAGCAGGAGCGCCGCCACATCGCCCTCGAGCTGCATGACGAGATCGGTCAGGTCCTCACCGCGCTCAACTATACGCTCGACTTCTCGGGTGCGCCGTTGCCGCCCGGCCACGAGGAGAAGCTGGCGCGGGCGCACGAACTGGTTCGGCTGCTCACCTCCCGGGTGCGCGACCTGTCGCTGAACCTGCGCCCCTCCATGCTCGACGACCTGGGATTGATGCCCGCGCTCCTGTGGTATTGTGAGCGGTATCAGATGCAGACCGGCATCAAGGTCCATTTGCATCCGCTCGGGATCCACGGGCGACGCTTCCGGCCCGAAGTGGAGACGGCCGCCTATCGCATCATCCAGGAGGCGCTCAACAATGTGGCCCGGTACGCCGACGTAGAGGAAGTCTGGGTCCGCGTGTGGATCGAGCCGGCGGAGCTCTACGTAGAGGTGGTGGATCACGGGAAGGGGTTCGATCCGAAGCAGGTCAAGCGCGGGCGTCCGTCGGCGGGGCTGTCGGGGATGCAGGAGCGGGCGGCGCTCGTGGGCGGGGCGCTGCACATCGACGCGGCGGTCGGGAAAGGCGTGTACATCCGCGCCGTGCTCCCGCGCGAACCGGAAGAGGGGGCGGGGTGAGGCCGGATCCGCAGGTTCGAGGGCGGCAACCCGTGCGCGACGCCCCGTGCGCAAGGCAAGGCCTTTCCTCTCACGACGGAAGCGGCTTCCTCGCCTCGGCTCCTCCGGCGCTCTTTTCCATGTTTTTTGTGTTTCTCTTGTCCTTCCTCTTGCAAAAGAGTCCGGGTATCCCTGATAATGAGGGGCGCTCCGTTTTCCTCAACAATGCACGGGCAGGACCATGAACCGCAAGCTACGCAAGCAGATGTTGACGGCGGCAGCCATACTGGTGGGCTTTGTCCTCATCATGGTCATTTTGAATGAGGTGTTGAGCTGACGCCGGGAGGCGCGTTCGCCGCCACGTTGCATGACCGCCGCCGTTGGGCCCGTCTGGATGCTTTCCCCGGATCGCCGGATCGGGAGGGAAGCCCTGCGAGGCGGCCCCGGCGAAGCGCATCCTCTTTCTCTCGTTTCAATCATTTCAAGGTAGGGAGTCCAAGATGGCGCCGAACCGCATGCGCGCGCTCGCCGCGCTCCTGATGTTTACCGGGATCACCGCTTTCACGAGCACGCCCGCCGGAGGGCCGATGCTCGGCTTCACCGAAGAGGGAGCCGCCGCGCAGCGCGCCCTCGAAGCGCAGTACGATGCGCGTTTGCATGCAGACAATCTGCGCCGGTGGATGAAGCGGATGTCCGCGAAGCCGCACCACGTCGGCGCGCCGTACGGCAAGGAAAACGCCGCGTTCATGCTCGGGCTGTTCCGCGAGTGGGGCTATGACGCCGAGATCGTCGAATACCAGGTGCTCTTTCCGACGCCGAAGGAACGCGTGGTGGAGCTGGTCGCGCCGACGACGTACCGGGCGAAGCTCACCGAGCCCGAGCTCGACGAGGACGCCACCTCGAAGGTGCACGAGAACCGGCTGCCCGGCTACAATGCCTATTCCGCCGACGGCGACCTCACCGCCGAACTCGTCTACGTCAATTACGGCATCCCGGAGGATTACGAGGCGCTCGAACGCATGGGCGTCGACGTGGCGGGCAAGATCGTTATCGCGCGGTACGGCCGTTCGTGGCGCGGCATCAAGCCGAAAGTGGCCGCCGAGCACGGGGCCGTCGGCTGCATCCTCTATTCCGATCCCCGCGAAGACGGCTACTTCCGGGGCGACGTGTACCCGAAAGGGCCGTATCGCATGAAGTACGGCGTGCAGCGCGGTTCCGTGGCGGACATGCCCCTCTTTCCCGGCGACCCCCTCACGCCGGGCGTCGGCGCGACGGCGGAGGCCCGGCGGCTCCCGCGCGAGGAAGCCCCGACGCTCATGAAGATCCCCGTGCTCCCGATCTCGTACGGCGATGCACAGCCGCTCCTGGAAGCGCTCGGCGGGCCGGTGGCGCCTCCGGACTTCCGCGGGGCGCTCCCGCTCACCTACCACATCGGCCCGGGGCCGGCGAAGGTGCACCTCAAGCTCGCCTTCGACTGGAAGCTGACCCCCGCCTACGACGTCATCGCCCGGATGCCGGGGACGGAGGAGCCCGATCAGTGGATCGTACGGGGCAACCACCACGACGCCTGGGTCTTCGGCGCGGCGGACCCGCTCAGCGGCATGGTGGCGCTCCTCGAAGAGGCCCGCGTCGTCGGCGAGCTGGCGAAGACCGGTTGGCGGCCGAGGCGCACCATCGTCTATGCCGCCTGGGACGCCGAAGAGCCGGGGCTCCTCGGCTCGACCGAGTGGGCGGAGGACCACGCCGCCGAGCTTCGGCAGAAGGCCGTCGCGTACATCAACTCCGACGGCAACGGGCGCGGCTTCCTCGGCGTGGGCGGCTCGCATACGCTCGAACCCTTCGTCAACGAGATCGCGCGCGCGGTCGTGGACCCGCAGACCGGCGTGACGGTCGAAGAGCGCCTCCGGGCGCGGCTCCGCACGAACGGCGACGAAGAGGCGGACACGCGGGCCGACCTCCGCATCGCCCCCCTCGGCTCGGGTTCCGACTATACGCCGTTCCTCCAGCACCTCGGCATCGCCTCGCTCAACATCGGCTATGGCGGCGAGAACGGCGGAGGCTCATACCATTCCATCTTCGACTCGTTCGACTATTACACCCGCTTCGGCGACCCCGGCTTCGCCTACGGAGTCGCGCTCGCGAAGACGGCGGGCCGCGCCACGCTTCGCCTCGCCAACGCCGAAGCGCTGCCGTTCACGTTCTCCGGCTTCACCGACAACGTGGGCCGGTACGTGGATGAGGTCGAAAAACTCGCCGACGACCTGCGCGAGCAGACGCGACGGCGGAACCGTCTCCTCGAAGCGCAGGCATACGTCCTCGCCGCCGATCCGAAGAAGCCGTACGTGCCGCCCACGGCGGAGCCTCCCGTGCCGCACCTCAATTTCGCCCCGCTCCGGAACGCGCTGGACCGCCTCGAAGCGAGCAGTCGTTCGTTCGAACACCTGCGCGCCGCCGCCCCGTTCTTGCCTGCGCCCCGGCGGCGGGCCCTCGACGACGTGCTCATGCACATCGAGCGCGTGATGACCCGCGACGAGGGGTTGCCCCGGCGACCGTGGTTCAAACACCATATCTATGCGCCGGGCTTCTATACCGGATACGGCGTCAAAACCCTGCCGGGCGTCCGCGAGGCCATCGAACAGCGGGACTGGACCGAGGCGGAGCAGCAGATCCACATCGCCGCCGCCACGCTCGACCGCATTGCCGCAGAGATCGACCGCGCCGTCGCCCTCATGCGCGAGGCGGGGACCGGCGACTGAGCGAGACGGTGGCGCATCCGCCTGCGCGCGTCGTACCTTGTGCGGATCACGTTTCCTCCATCTCCTTCCGACGTCCCGACCATGCGTATTTTGAAGCGTCCGAACACCCTTGCCGTTTTCTTCGCCGCCCTTTCGATGAGCCTCCTGATGAGCGCGTGTGAGCCTGCCGCCTCCGATGAACCCGCCGATGCCTCCGCGGCTTCGGAACCGACGTACGTCCTCGCGATCCACGGCGGCGCGGGCACCATCCGCCGGAGCGACCTCTCGCCCGAGCGCGAGGCGCAGTACCGGGCCAAGCTCGAAGAAGCGCTGCGGGCGGGGCACAACGTCCTCTCCGGCGGCGGAAGCAGCCTCGACGCCGTCATCGCCACGCTGACCATCCTCGAAGACTCGCCGCTCTTCAACGCGGGCAAAGGGGCCGTCTTCACCCACGAAGGAACCGTCGAACTCGACGCCTCGATCATGGACGGCGCGACGAAGAACGCCGGCGCGGTGGCGGGCGTGAAGCACATCCGCAACCCGATCGCGCTCGCCCGGCTCGTCCTGGAAAAATCGCCCCACGTGATGTTGACCGGCGACGGCGCCGAGGAGTTTGCCCGCGAAAACGGCGTCGAAATGGTCGACAACTCCTATTTTTACACCGAATGGCGACGCGAACAGCTCGAACGGGCGAAAGCCGCCGAAGGCGCGATGGGCGCGGCGATGCCTCCCGGCGAAGAGCTTGCGCCCGGCGCGTACAAGTACGGCACCGTGGGCGCGGTCGCGCTCGACCGGGCGGGCAACCTCGCCGCCGGCACCACCACCGGGGGCATGACGAACAAGCGCTTCGGTCGCGTCGGCGACTCGCCCATCATCGGGGCGGGCACGTATGCCGACAATGCCACGTGCGCCGTCTCCTCGACCGGCTGGGGGGAGTACTTCATCCGGGGCGTCATCGCCCACGACATCGCGGCGATGATGGCCTATGGCGGCGCGTCCGTCGAAGAAGCCGCCCGCACCGTCATCATGGACAAGCTCGAAGCGATGGGCGGCACGGGCGGCGTCATCGCCATGGACCGGGAAGGCCACGTCGCGATGCCGTTCAACACCGAGGGCATGTACCGGGGCCGCATCGACGCGGAGGGCAACGTGACCGTGGAAATTTACAAGGACTGAGGCATGGGCAAGCGGATCGGGGCGAGAGGCATCAGGGAAGCGGCGCTCTTCGTCGCGCTCCTTCTGGCCGGATGTGACGGCGGCGCGCTCGAAGCGCCTCCGGTCGTCGGTCGTTTCGAGGGCGCGTTCGGCTATGCCGTCGACGGGGCCGAGTTCTCCGAGCCGTGGTCCGTGCGTCTGCATGAGAACGACGGCCGCATCGCGGGCGCCGGGGCGCTGGGCACGACCCCCGTCACGGTCGCCGGCGAGCACCGTCACCCCGACGTCACGCTGCGCTTCACCGACGCTTCGGGCGACTTCGCGGGCGTCTTCTCAGGCCTTCTCGCCGCCGACGGCGCGGCGCTCGAAGGGACGTACACGCTCAGCATCATCTTCGTCAACGCCGCCGTGGTGCTTCGCCGGAGCCGCTGAAAAACGCGGCGGATTCGAAGGCTTCGAACGGCGTGCGTTTCCGGTGGACCGCAGGAAGGGGGGAAAACATGGGAGCGCACCACGCGAGGGCGCACCGGATCGCCCGGGAGATCCGGAGAAATCGGGAGCGGGTGAAGAAGCTCGGTCCCGGCATCATTACCGGCGGCGCGGGCGACGATCCGGCCGGGATCGTGACGTATACCGCCGTCGGCGCGACCACCGGGTTCTCCATGCTCTGGCTGATGGTCCTTGCCACGCCCATGATGATTGCCGCGCAGAATATGGCGGCTCGTCTGGCGGTCATCACCGGCAAAAGTCTCCCGGAGATCATCACGGCTTATTATTCCCGAAAGACGGCCGTCTTCATGGTGACGTTGCTCGCGTTCGCCAACGTCGTCACCATTGGCGCGGACCTTCAGGGAATGGCGGCGGTGCTGGAGTTGATCACCGGCGTGCCGTCGGTTCACTTTCTCGCGGGCATTACGGCGCTGATTGCCTACCTCGTGATGTTCAAGACGTACCGAACCGTCAAACGCTTTTTCGTTGGGTTCACACTCGTCTTGATGGCCTACGTGATCGCCGCCGTTCTGTCGAAACCCGAGCTTCCGGCGCTGCTCAAAAGCACCTTTTTGCCGCACGTGTCGTTTTCCTCGGCCTATATCATGGCGGCGCTGGGCCTGCTCGGAACGACGATTTCGCCCTATCTGCTTTTCTGGCAGGCATCCGAGGAAAAGGAAGAGCACAAAACGGTTGCGCAGGCGGAGGAAGTCGCCTGGGATACGACCATCGGGATGATTTATTCGAACCTCATCGCCCTGTGCATCATCGTGACGGCGGCGGTCATGCTGTATGGAAGCGGACAATCGTTGGAGACGGTGCGAGATGCCGCTCTGGCGCTGCGGCCCCTGGGGTCCGAGTATGCCTTTCTGCTCTTCAGCCTGGGCATCCTCGCGGCCGGTTTCCTGGCGATCCCGGTGCTGGCCGGATCCACCGCCTATGCCGTGGCGGACACGTTCGGTTGGCGGGAAGGACTGGACAACAAGGTCAGCGATGCCAAAGGGTTCTACACGGTGTTCTTCGGCGCACTGGTCGTGGGGAATTTCATCTACTGGTCGCCGATTTCAGCCGTCGATGCGTTGTATTACAGCCAGGTTTTCGACGGTATTCTGCTGCCCGCTCTGGTGGGGATATTGCTCTTGCTGAACCGGAACGGGCAGGTCGTGGGAGACCTGAAGAACTCCCGGTTCAACAACGTCTTCGGCTGGATCACGCTGGGGGTGAGTCTGGCCTTCACGATCGTATTGCTCGGCCGGTTGCTTCGGTCTTTTTTATGACGACGCTTGCGAATTTATGACGACGCTTGCGAATTTATGACGACGCTTGCGAATTTATGACGACGCTTGCGAACGGGCCGGTTTCGAAGGCGGGGGCCGGTTTCCGGCGGCGACGGGCAGCGCTTCGCCGGAATAGATTTGCAGCTTTTCGAGCGGCTCCGGCGCGGTGCGCAGGCTGACGGCCGCGAAGACGAGGACGTTGGCCAGGAGGCCGTAGATGCCTTCGTGCATGGGGACGGGGCGCAGGTCGGCGAAGAGGAGGAAAAAGGTGTTCACAACGAGGCCCGCCACGAGGCCCGCGAGCGCGCCTTTGCCGGTGGCGCGCGGCCAGTAGAAGGCGGCGAACATGAGCGGGAAGATCTGCGCGATGCCGCCATAGGAACCGAGGAGCAACGCCACGATGGACACGTCGGAGGCCACGGCAAAATAGTACGCCACGCAGAAGAGCACCACCGCAAGCACGCGGATCCAGAGCCGCTCGTGCCGGTCGTCGGGCAACAGGTGCGGCGCGACGTGACGGACGCCGTCGCGGACGAAGATCGAGGCGGCCGCGTGCAGGAGCGCGTCGCCGGTGGACATGGAGGCGGCGAGCACCCCGGCGCACACGAGCCCGACGAGCACCGGCGAGAGGCCGATGCGGGTGAGGATGTGGGGGACGATGGTGTCGGCGGGGGTGACGCCCGGGAAGGCGAGCACGCCCGCGAAGCCGATGAGCAGGATCGGGACGAGGAAAAACTGAAACGTGGGAAAGAGGACGACGGTGAGCCGGAGGCTGCGGTCGCTTCGGGCGGCATAACTCTTCATGAACAGGTGGGGCCACATCGAGAGCCCGATCGCCGAGACGAGCACCGCCGACGAGTAGGCCCACCAGTTCCACGGGCCGCCGTCGGCGCCGAGGCCGGGCGCCGTCAGCCTCGCGCCGAGGTCGCTCGCGGCGATCTGCTCGAACATCGCGCCGACGCCGCCATAGAGCTTGTGCGGCAGGTAGAGCCCGAGCACCCACGCGATGGCGATCATGAAGACGCCCTGGAACGTGTTCGTCCAGCCCACGCCCATCACCCCGCTGGCTAGCACGTACGTGAGCACGACGCCGTACGTGACGAGCGCGCCGAGCCAGGCCGGGATCAGCCCCCCGGAGACCGTCGAGAGGATGTAGCCGGCCCCTTTCATCTGAAGCGTGAGGTACGGCACAAAGGCGACGACGCTGAGCAGGGCGAGCACCACCGAGAGCACCCGGCTGTCGTAGCGATGCGCGAGGAGCTCGGCCTGCGTGACGAAGCCGAACCGCTCCCCGAGACGCCGCGCGCGCGGGCCGAAGAAGTACAACGGGGTCATTCCCACAATCCCGTATGCGATCACGTAATATGCGGCTGCACCCCGCGAATAGGCCCATCCCGGCGCTCCGAGGAACGCAAACGAGGAGAAGACCGAGGCGCCGAGCACGAAGTACAAAAGCACCACGTTCATTGCCCGGTCGCCCGCCACGTAGCCCGCCACGCTGTGCGAGACCGAACGACCCGGCAAAATGCCCATGAGGAGTGAGACGGCCAGATAGACGCCGCAAATCAGAAGAATCGTCAGAGATGCATCCACGGGATGAGAGAGAAGGGGGCGGTGAGCGGGAGCGGGAAGTTCGGGAACGTCTGAGAATCGGGGCAACCCCCCCGGATCATGGGTCGGATCGGTAGAGCCGGATGAGCGCGACAAACACGACGAGGAGCCAGAAGACCACCCAGGCGAGGGAGAGCGGAAGGCCGAGCACGAGCGGGAAGACGCCGGAGAAGAGCGAGTACACCGGCCAGATCAGGGCCAGCAAGGCCGTCGCTATGAGGGAGACGAACACGAGCCGGCGTCGCCGGTGTTTCGGGGAAGCATGCGGGGAGAAAAAGACGGGGCCGCGGGGGAGCGGTGACGGTTCGGGCATGAGAAGCGGGATTGGCGGCGGAAAGGGCGCTCAGAGGTCAGCGACGGACGCGGGGAGACGACTCGGGCACGCGGATGCGACGATGCGAGACGGGGCGGCGGTCAAAAGGTGGCGGGTGGGGATGAGGGCGTCGTCGCGGCGTCGTGGGGACCACCGGTCGCGGCGGCCCCGGGTCGGGCGGCGGCGGCTGATCTTCGTCGCCGTCGTCGTCGTCATGGCGCATCATTTTAATGGCATACAGCCCGACCAGGAACGGGAATGCGCCAATGAGCAGGACTACGATTTCAAACATGGGGTGCGATCGGGAAAGAGCGGAGTTCTTTTTCGAAAGGAGACGCTCGAGGTCGAAGGGTTCTGCTTATGTTTACAGTGTTTCTATGAATAACGGTTCCCGCGCAAAAGGGCAAATGGTGCGGGAGAATTTTTTCCTCCCCGGCGAGCGCTTGCCTGATGCGGGCGTTCGGGAAAGGCGCGGGGCGAAAGCCGCTCGAAGCGGAAAAAAAATTTCCTTTCGAAGAAGGGTGGGCCGCCGCTCCGGAGCCGAAAGGTCGGAACATATTGACGGCGTTGCCCTACTAGGCTCGTTCGCCGGCGACGGCGCGGGGCCAACGCACACGAGGAAGACCACAGGGTGATTATGAGCAAGACGGCAAAGTCGAAACAGAAGAGAAAGGGTCGGGACAAAAAAGCGCGCCGGGTGCAGGCGCCCACGCTCCGGAAAGGGGCGCTGTGGGGCGCAATGGCGGCAGCCGTCGTGGGCGCGGGCCTGTCCCTGTATGCGACGAAGCTGACCTTCGAGATCGCGCAACAAGGCGTGATCGATCCAAGCGGCTGCTCGATCAACGACTGGATCAACTGCGATGTGGCGCATGCTTCCAGCTATGCCATGTTCCTGGGCGTGCCGGTGGCGTGGTGGGGCTTTCTCTTCTACCTGTGGACCGCGCTGGCGACGCTCTATGCGCTGCGCACGTCGAACAAAGAAGGCGCGGCGGGGGCCGTCGCCGTGGCATGGGTGCTGAGCCTCGGCGCGGTGCTCTTCTCGATCTATAAGGCGTATCACCTGCTCAGCCTCGGGGTGCTCTGTCTCGTGTGCGTAGGGATGTACGCCGCGAACCTCGCCATCGCCGCGCTCCTGCCGCTGGCGCTGAACCTCTCCCTGAAAGACGCCGGTTCGTTCCTCTCGAACTACGTGAAGGAGTTGATGGGCAAGCCGTCCGGGCTGAACTTCTCGCCCCAACCGACCCGTTTCGGTCTGCTGCTCGTCGCCCTCTTTGGTCTCGGTTTCGTCGGCATCAAAGGGTATGAGGGCAATGCGGTGCAACGACAGAAGCTCGACCTCGACCGGGCGCTGAAGGCGCATTTCCGTCCGACGCCCCTATCCGTCGAACCGACGCCGGATGCGCCGGTATGGGGCAACCCGGACGCCCCGATCACCATCATCGAGTTCGCCGACTTCCAGTGCCCGGCCTGCCGCGAGTCCGCTTTTCATCTCCGGAGCGCGCTCTTCGAGTTCCGCGACGACGTGGCCCTCTATTTCATGAACTTCCCGCTCGACAACACCATCAATACCAACTTGCAGCGGCAGATCCACATGCAGGCCGGGCCGGCGGCGCGGGCGGCGGTCTGCGCGCAGGAGTTCGGCGACTTCTGGGGCTATCACGACGATCTCTTCCGCGATCAACCGAGACTCGGACGCAACCTCTTCCTCAAACTGGCGTCGGATCGCGGCTGGGACGTGGACGCCTTCGCGCAATGCCTCGACGGCGACGCCTCGCTCGAACGGGTGAAGCGCGACGTGGAGGCGGGCATGAACATCAGCGTGCCCTCCACGCCCTCGATCTTCGTCAACGGGCGGCGCATGAGCTACTGGCGAAACACCGACTTCGTCCGCGCCGTCATCCGCGAGGAACTGAGCCGGCTCAAACGGTGATGGCGATCGTCAACGTAGAGATCAAGGCGCGGTGCGCCGATCATGCGCCGATCCGCGAGGTCCTTCGTTCGGAAGGCGCGCGCTTCGCCGGGGAGGACCATCAGGTCGATACGTACTTTGCCGTGCCGAAGGGGCGGATGAAACTCCGGGAAGGCAACATCGAGAACGCGCTCATCTTCTACCACCGCCCCGACCGGTCCGGCCCGAAGCGCTCCGACGTGTGGCTCTATCGCATGGAGCCGGATCCGGCGCTCAAGGCGCTTCTGACGGCGGCGCTCGGCGTCCTGGTCGTCGTCGATAAACGGCGGGAGATCTATTTCGTCGACAACGTAAAGGTTCATCTCGACCGGGTTGCGGAACTGGGCGCCTTCGTCGAGATCGAGGCCATCGACGAGGACGGAAGCCTCGGCGCGTCGGCGCTTCAGGCGCAATGCGAGGCGTTTCTACGGCGCTTTCGCATCGCGCCCCGGGATCTCGTCGCCCACTCGTACAGCGATCTGCTGCTCGGGGTCTGATCCGCGCACAGGGGACCCCCCGTGCGCGTCGTTCTCATCCGCTGCCGGAGGGCGGGGCGGCGCGGGGCGTCCGTCGGAAGCCGGTTTACCGGAGGTCGCGGAGGTGGATGGTGATGGCGCCGGCGGGGGCCTTCAACAGGTTCTGGGCCGTGGCCTTGTACCACCGCCAGCGGTTCTTGCCGGTGCGCAGGCGGATCAGCCACGAAGCTTTGCCTTTGCCGTAGCGCACCATGTCCGCGACGTCGCGCATCACCTGGTAGAGATTGCTGCTGTGGATGTGGGCGAAGAAGCTGGATTTCACGGACTGATGGGCTTTGTATTCGAGCAGTCGCCGGGCCGCCGGGGTGATGTGGCGGATGTTGCCTTCTTCGTCGAGGACGAGGGCGGACGTGAGGGGATGAATCACCTCCTGGAAGCGCTTCCGGTCAGGCATAAATTTTTTTCCGGTCATCTCTGAGGCGGTCATCTCGGGGAGGGAATTCGCTTTCATTACAATAGATCGGTTCATTGCGGCGGTCATGGGTTATGATTTATCGGCAGACGAGCCGGAGAAATAAAACGGCACTGATGCAAGGCTACGGAACCCGTATTCGGATGCGCCGGTTCCGCGGAATTTGCGCGAAGCCGATGCGACGGGAACCCCCGACGTCGCCGGGCGGAAACCGGAATACGCTCGGCTTCGATGGGAAAGATACCCGTAAGCGCGGGAAGGAAAAATACTGCGCCGGGAAACGTGCAAGGCTGGTTTGGAGGAAGGGAGGAACCGGTCTTTCGTCTCCTTTGCCCTGGCGCGTGCCTATTTGAGGAGCGTCACGCGGCGGGAGGCGGCGAAGGTGCGTCCCGTGGCGCGAACGAGGTAGACGCCGCTGGGCAGGTTGGCGCCCTCGAGGGCGAAGCGATGCGTCTCACCGGCGGCGAGCGCGCCGTCGTGCAGGAGCGCCACACGCCGCCCGAGCAGGTCGTACATCTCGATGCGCACCGGCTGCGTTTCATCGACGGAGAGCGTGAACCGGGCGCGGGGGTTGAAGGGGTTCGGATACACGTCGGAGAGCGTAAAACCTTCCGGCAGGCGCGACTCGGCGGCGGCGTCCGGGGCTGCTTCGGCGACCGGATCGGCCGGCGTCAGGTGCGAGGGACGCGCTTCAGAGGCCGTCATCAGGCGCGGTTGCTGACCCGCGCCGGTATACGCGACCACCATGTCGGAATTGATGCTCAGCCCTTCCGTGATGACGCTCTGCGTGCCGTCCGGCCACGTAATCTCCACCTCATCGACACTCGTGGCCGGGCCGATCAGGAAATGCAGGGCGAATCCGTTTTGCGCCGAAAAGCAGTGACCGGCAAAGAGGGTCTGATACAGCGACCACGTTTCCGTCAGGCTGGAGACGGTTACCTTGACGCGCGCGCCGATGGCGTCCTTGCTCACGTGCACGCCGTCGCCCACGGGCCGAATGCGGAAGTAGTTGATCGGGGCATCCCAGGTGAACTTGAACAGCCGGTTCGGCTCCTGCATCATCTCCGCAGGGAGTTCGGCGGGGCCGCCGTGGTTGACGACGACCTCGAGCGTGCCGTCCCCGTCGATGTCGATGAAAGCGGTGCCGTGCGTCCGATAGGGATAAGGAGGATAGGCGGCCGTCGAACGCTCATTGACCGGCGCGGGGAAGTCGATCAGGTCCGAGCGGTTGATGTAATGCGGCATCATGCCGGGCTGGGTGTCGCTGAGATAAAGCTGGTCGAACTGCCCGGCGGAAGGGCCGCCGTTGCCGACGTAGATGTCCGGGGTGCCGTCGCCGTTGAGGTCGCCCACCTGGCTGCCCATCACGCCGAGGTTGGGAATGAAGGGATTATTGATTTCGGCCTGATCCGCGAGGTTCATGAACCCGGTTCCTTCCAGGTTGATGAAGAGGGCATGCCCGGGGCCATAGGGGGAGCCCGAGGCGTCTTCGAAGTCGTTGGAGGTGAAGGTGAGGATGTCTTGCCAGCCGTCGTTGTTGAAGTCGACGGAGCACATGGTGAACGAGCCGAAGGGGTATCCCAGGTCTTCCCCCGGCGGCGACATCAGCGCCGTGACGTCCTCGAACGCAGGGGCGCCGTTTTCCACGAGCAGGTTGCGCCAGATCACGTTCATGTCCGCGTTGTTGTTCTCGTAGATGTCGAGGTCGCCGTCATTGTCGATGTCCATGAAGGTGGAGTGCCGGGTCGGGCGCAGCGTGGCGCCGAGGCCGAGATCGTCGGTGACGTCGGTGAAGGTGCCGTCTCCGTTGTTGCGCCAGAGCACGTTGCGCCCGAGGATGTCCTCGGCGCCGGCGAGCGGGCGACCCTTTTCCAGAAACTTGTCGCTCATGACGGGGCCGTCCATGAAACTGCCTTTCCAGATGTTGACGCTGACGAAGAGGTCCACGTCGCCGTCCTGGTCATAGTCGCCCCACGAGCCGTTGGCGCTGGCCACGGGGATGGGGTCCGTCGCGCCGGGGGGGACGGGCCCGCTGATGCCGGCCTCCGCCGTGACGTCCTCGAACCGGAGCCGCCCCTCCTCCATGAGCATGTTCTTGAAGAGATAGTCGAAACACTCTCCTTCATTCGCGCCGCAACTGATGTACAGGTCGTAGTCGCCGTCGTTGTCATAGTCGGCGGCGGAACCGCCCCAGGCGATGGCGTCCTTGAGCAGGATCTGCGTCATCAGGAACCGCGTGCGGCCGTTGCGCGAGACCCCGCGCAGAATGTAAGACGGGTCCCCCGGGTTGCCCACGTACAAATCAATCTGCCCGTCGAGGTCGAAGTCGGCGGCGATGAGCGCGCGTCCCCGGGCAAACGCGCTTCCGAAGTCTCCCTGAAAGCGGGTTTCGATGGCAATGTCATTGACCTGTTGCGCGCGCGCTGCGTCAGGCTTTGCAAAAGGGATCGCCAGGACGAGGGCAAACAGAAAGGGAAGATACGTGCGCGCGCGCGCGCTCGATGAAGATTGGGTCATGATGCGCAGGTTGATAGAGACTTTGGGTGGCTTTAGCCCGATCGCAGCGATGGTATGCCGAAAATAAAAGAATCGGGTTTCCGGAGGCGTGGCGACGGTTCGAAAAATCGCGTCAAACAGAAAGGCTCGGACCTTCCTCCGGGGAAACTATGGATGCTCGAATACTGCCACCCATAGGATTCGTAGGTAGTGAATTCCGGAGAGAAAATCAAGAAAACGAAGGAGCGCATATCTATACATAACGCGAAAAAAGGAAAAGATGTGCGTTTCCTTCGCCCTCCAGGATTGTTTCGCGGGGCGTATGCCTCCGTCGCGGCTCGAAAATCCCCGGAGACGCGAAGGATGGTTGAAAAAACGATCCGTCGGGTAAGCAATGAAAAAAAATAATTCAAACTGGAATATATAAAGCGTAATGTATAGTTTTAGAAGGGATTAGTTAGGTATGCAGGAAATAGAAAGGTCCTCAGGGAAGCATCGGAGCATTAAGGGGGGAAGTGAGGATTGTATAGTTCTGCCCGTTGCATCGTGGGGACTATAGATCTCTTTCTCTGAAACGGGAGGTGCAGCCTTGAACGTTCAAAAATGCACCGCGGCGCTCACGTTGGTCTTGCTCTTTCCTCCGTCTTCCGGAATGGCGCAAACGCTTTTCGTGGACCAGACCGCCGCCGGAATCAACGTGACGCATTCCGGCGCGCAGGTGATCGACGACGACCAGTTCGGCACCGGCGCCGCGTGGTTCGACTTTGACTTCGACGGGGACCTGGACCTGTACATGACGGAGCGGATCGGCCCGAATCATCTCTTCCGGAACGACGGCGACGGCGCCTTCACCGACGTGGCCGCCGAGTACGGCGCCGAGGATGCCGCACACGACGGCGCCGGCGTGGCCATTGCCGACTTCAACAACGACGGTTGGCCCGATATCTATCTGGCCAACGCCGACAATGACGTGCTCCTCCGAAACGACGGCGGCGCGGGCTTTACCGACATTTCCGCCACGGCTTTCACCAACGTGCTCGAACAGCGCGGCACCACCGCCTCCTGGGGCGATTATGACGGCGACGGATGGCTCGATCTCTACATCGCTCACCATAAACACCTGCTCGACCGGGAACTCGATCATCACGACTTTCTCTTCCACAACAACGGCGACGAAACCTTTACGAACGTCTCGTACCTGCTCGGCCTGAACAACCTCGACGGGTTCGGTTTCATCGGCGGGTGGACGGACTTCGACGAGGACGACGACCTCGACATCTTCGTCGTCAACGATTGTTTGCATGGCTCCCTCCCGAACAAATTCTACCGAAACGACGGAGGGATCGACTGGGAACGGTGGATCTTCACGGAGGTCAGCGTCGAGGTGGGCGCGGGACAGTGCGAAAACGGGATGGGCCTGGCCCGCGGAGACTATAACCGCGACGGTTGGATCGATTATTACTTTACGAACAACGGCGCGTCGGTGCTGCTGAAAAATACCGGCGGCGCGCTCGTCAAAGCCACGGACGAAGCCGGTCTCTATGACTATGCCGTGGACGAGACCGGCCATCACTGGCAGACCTGGGGCGCGAACTTCTTCGACGTCAACCTCGACGGCTGGGTGGACCTCTTCGTAGCGGCCGGGACGCTGAACGATCCCATCGAAGAAAACCCGCAGCCGAACCAGTTCTGGCGCAACAACGGCGACGGCACGTTTACCAATTACTCGGACATCAGCGGGGTGAATGACCCCAACATCGGTCGATCGAGCGTCTATGCCGATTACGATGGAGATGGCGACCCGGACCTCTTTCTGGTCAACTATGGAGGAGAGGCGCATCTCTATCGGAACATGAACGAGAGCGGGTATCACTGGCTCATCGTCGACCTCGTCGGCGTGGCAAGCAACCGCGACGGCATCGGCGCGCAGTTGCGCCTGCGCACGCCGGACGTCGTCGAGCAGAAGGTGGAAGTGGCCGGCGGGAGCAGCCTCGGCGGAGGCGACGACGTGGCGGCCTATTTCGGCCTCGGGGAGAATACGACCATCGACGAACTCGAAATCCGGTGGCCCTCGGGCATCGTGCAAATCCTCAACGACGCGCCCGTCGATCAACGGGTGCGCATCGTCGAAGAGGGCGTGCGTGTGCAGGTGACGCCGTCGGAGTGGCCGGTCGAGATCGCAGCCGCCGGAGGGGAGTTCGATTATGAGATGACCGTGACGAACCACACTTCGGAGACGCAGGACCTGGACATCTGGCTGCACATCGCCGGGCCGAACGGGGTCAGCCTCACGCTCGGCCCGGTCAAGCGGACCCTCGCCGCCGGTGAGATGGTGAATCTGAGAGACACCCAGAAGGTGCCCATCACCGCGCCGCCGGGCGACTATACTTTCGAGGGGCTCTCGGGCAATTTCCCGCTGGGGACGCAATCCGACCGCTTCGAGTTCACCAAAGCCTCGCTGAAGGGGGGCGAGCGCGCCGGAGCCGGGGGCGCGGAGGGGACGGACGCGTGGGTCTCGAGCTTCGAGGCCGCTTTTGCCTCGGCGGAGACGCGCCCGTGGACGCGGGCGGCTGCCGCTCGCACGGGCGCGACCCTCGGGCCGAAGCCGCTCGCCGGAGCGGAGACGCCCCCGGGCTTTGCGCTCGAAGAAAACTATCCCGACCCGTTCAACCCGACCACGACCATCACGTACCGCCTCGGCGAACGCGCGGACGTGACGCTGGCCGTGTACGACGTGCTCGGTCGCCGGGTGCGCACGCTGGCGACGGGCTCGCGAGCCGCGGGCACGCACCGCGCGGCATGGGACGGACGCGACGCCGCCGGAGCCGCCGTGCCCTCGGGCGTGTATTTCTATCGCCTCGACGCGGGGGGCTTCTCGCAAACCCGCGCGATGATGCTGGTGAAGTAATGCGGAAAAGTGCGGTCCCCGCGTCGGCGCGCGCGCGGGATGCCGTACCTTCGGCCGTTTCCTTCCGCTGCCTTACCGACGTATGCGCATCGTCTCTCTCCTCCCGGCTGCGACCGAGTGGGTCTGCGCCTTCGATGCTTCCGAGGACCTCGTCGGGCGCTCGCACGCGTGCGATTTCCCCCCCTCGATCCGCGCTCTTCCGGCCCTCACACGCGTGGCTTTCGACGTCGGACATGCCGGTTCGTCGGAGATCGACGCGGCGGTGCGGGGGCGGCTCCTCGAAGGCTTGAGCCTGTATGCCGTGGATCTCGACCGGCTCCGCGCGCTTCGCCCGGATCTCGTGCTCACGCAGGCGCAGTGCGCCGTGTGCGCCGTCGAGGCGTCGCAACTCGAAGCGGCCCTCGCCGCGTGGACGGACGGACGCCCCCGCCTCTTCTCGATGGAGCCGATGACCTTCAAGGAAGTGCTGAACGCGGCCCTCCGGCTGGGGCGCGAACTCGGACGGACCGAGGCGGCCATGCGCGTGGTGGCCGAAGGGGAACGCCGCCTCCTCACGCTCCGCGAGCGCCTCGGGCTGCCCCGAAGCGCCGACCCGGCGACGTTCCCGACGGTGGCGTGCATCGAGTGGTTGGAGCCGGTGATGACGGCGGGACACTGGATGCCGGACGTCGCCGAGCGGGCGGGCGGACGGGCCGTGCTCGCCGACGCCGGAGCGCCCTCCCGGTACGTGGCGTGGGACGACCTCCGCGCCGCCGACCCCGACGTGATCGCCGTCATGCCCTGCGGCTTCCCGCTCGAACGAACCCGCCGCGACCTCCATCTCCTCACCTCGAAGCCGGGATGGGACTCGCTTCGCGCCGTCCGGAACGGGCGCGTCTTCCTCTTCGACGGCAACGCCTACTTCAACCGGCCCGGCCCGCGACTGCACCGCGCCGCCGAGCTCCTTGCCGCCGCCCTTCATCCGGAGCGTGTGCCCATCGGCTCGCTTTCCGTCGCCGCGTGGGAGATGGAACCGCTCGGATAAAGGCGCGACCGTTGTGAAGCACGCGCGCGGGCCGTAGTTTTCCCCGTCCGTTCCGCAGCCCGTCCTTCGCGCCGATGACCCTCACCGTCGATCCGCATCCTTCGCTCGAGTTGGCCGCTTTCACCACCGTTTTCCCGAAGCCGCTCGGCGAGATGCCGTCGCCGCCGTGGCTCACCGACCTGCTCTCGCTCGACGCCGAGACGCCCATGACCCGGAGCGAGGAGCTCCGGAAGGCCGTGCGCGACCTCCTCCGGCACGGTGGGTACAAACCCACGGGACGCGGCAAGCCTGCTTCGGAATACCTCGTCCGCGCCGCCGGTGAGGGCCGCCTCGGAAGCATCAACGCGGCGGTGGACGTGTGCAACGTGGTCTCGCTCCACAGCGGCCTGCCCGTCAGCGTCGTCGACCTCGACCGGGCCGCGCCGCCGTTCCGGGTGGGGATCGCGGGGGAGGGCGCGCGGTACGTGTTCAACGCGGCAGGTCAGGAGATCCGCGTCGAGGGGCTGCTCTGCCTCCACGACGCCGAAGGACCGTGCGCGAACGCCGTCAAGGACGCGCAGCGGACGAAGACGCACGCGGGCACGCGGCGCACCCTCACGCTCCTCTGGGGCACGAACGCTTTCCCGGGGCGCGCCGCCGAGGCGGCCGCCTGGTATCGCGACCTCCTCGCCCGCCTCGGCGCGACGACGGAACGCGTCCCGACGTGAGCCGGGAAGCCTCCGCTTCTCTCATGAATCCCCGGTTTCGAAGCATGATGTTTGAACCTGTCCGCGCCCTCGCGATGCCCGAACGCTTCTTCTCGTCGGAGACGGGGCGGCCGTTCGAGCGGTGCATCCGGTGCGCGCGATCCCTGTACCGCGACGGCGCGCCGTACCTCATCGAGAAAGCCCTCCGCCGTGTGCCCGAATACGATGCGACCGAGGTGATCTTCGAATACGCGATGTGCGTCGGCTGTTCGGAGGCGTTGTGGAAACGCTTCTCCGAGGAGTCGCTCCGGAACATCGACGCCTATTTTGCGAGTCGGGTCGACTTCGAGGGCCGTGTGCGGAGACTCGCCGGGATGCCGCCCGACGTGGAGCACTGGCTCGCGCACTGCGTGGTGAAGGAGACTCCGGCGGCCGAGTTGACCGAATATCAGATCGCGGGGCTTTGTGTGGGCGATCGGCTGATGCTCTCGCACCTGCCGTGCCTGATCGGCATGGAGGCCATGGACGAGATGGGCGGCTGTCTCTCCGCCGCGACGAAAGACGAACTCGACGGCTTCGCGGACGAGTTTCTCGGCATCCCGCCGGAACTCCGGTCCCTCTTCAAGGACACGAACGTCTTTTTCCTGTGAATCCCTCACGGGGCCTTGCCGCCGGTTTCCCGCTTTGCATCGCTTTCCCCCTCGCCCTACCTTTAGCCGTCCGCCTCCTCTGGTCTCGTTGCTCCAAACGGTTCTCCCATGATCCTTCCTCGACGCGCTCGCCCGTTTCTCTTCGCGCTCTTTGCCCTTCTCGGCACGCTCCCGGCCATGGCGCAACCCGCGCTGCCGTCGGAAGACGTGAAGGCGGGCCGGTACGACAACGGCAAGATGTGGACCTTCGAGTATCCGCCCGTCGAATACCTCGCCGAGACGTATGACTTTCACCCGGACGAGGCGTGGTTCGAGCGGGCGCGGCTGAGCGCGCTTCGCATCATCGGATGCTCGGCGGCTTTCGTCTCGCCGAACGGCCTCGTCGTGACGAACCACCACTGCGTGCGGAGCCGCGTCTCGC
Source organism: Rhodothermales bacterium (assembly GCA_026984335.1). Lineage (GTDB taxonomy): Bacteria > Bacteroidota > Rhodothermia > Rhodothermales > ISCAR-4553 > JALSSK01. Next base: position 8,070 of record JALSSK010000497.1, on the reverse strand, counting down.
AGGTCAGCCGCCCCGGCGAGCGGCTCCTCGACGACGGCTTTTATGCAACCTCGCTCGACGAAGAGCGGCCCATCCCCGGCTATTATGCCGATCAGCTCATCGCCATCGAGGACGTGACGGACGAGGTGTACGCCGCGCTCGAAGGGGCGCAGACCGACGCCGAGCGGGCCGCCGCCCGCGACGAAGCCTTCGCCGCCGTCACCGAGCGTCTCCGGGCCGCCCACGGGGGAGAGGACATCGAGGTGCAGGTCATCTCGCTGTATCAGGGCGGAAGGTATTCGGCCTACGTCTTCCACCGCTTCCACGACGTGCGCCTCGTCGCCGCCGCCGAGCTTCAGGCCGGCTTCTTCGGCGGCGAGTGGGACAACTTCACGTACCCCCGATACGCCGTCGACTTCGCGTTCCTCCGCGTCTACGGCGAGGACGGCAAGCCCCTCTCGACGGAGCACTATTTCGGATGGAGCGAGGAAGGCGTGGAAGAAGGCGACCTCATCTTCGTCATCGGCAACCCCGGCTCGACGAGCCGGCAGGCGACCGTCGCGCAGCTCGAGTTCTTCCGCGACGTGCTCGTGCCGCACACGCTCCGCTTCCTCGACGATCGCCTCGCCGCCTTCCGCGATTTTTACGCCGAGCACCCCGAAGAAGGCGAGGCCATGGGCATCCGGAACACCATCTTCTCCCTCTCAAACTCACAGAAAGCATACAGCGGGCGGTACGATGCCCTCCACGATCCGGTCATCCTCGCCCGCCGCGCCGACGCCGAGCGGCAGTTCCGCGAGGCCCTCGAAGCCGACCCGAACCTCCGCGCCGAGTACGCGGGCCTCTTCGACCGCATCGCCGAGATTCAGGCCGAAAAGCGCGCGATGGGGCCGGCCTACGGGGCGTTCCGGCTCCTCGAAAACCCGCGCTTCTCGTCGGCTGCGCTCCGCCGCGCCGTCGCCGCGCATCGCTATCTGAAACGGAAGGCGGCGGGCGCTTCGGACGAGGCCGCGGCCGAGCTTCGGAAGGCGCTCCTCGGCGTCCGCGACTTCCCGGCGGACCTCGAACGGCGCGTCCTCGCCGCCCGTCTGCGCGACTTTGCGACGTACTTCGGCCCGGACGACCCCGTCGTGCGGGAGGCGCTCGGCGGGCGCACGCCGGAAGAAGCTTCGGAAACGCTCCTCGAAGGCTCGGCGCTCGCCACGGCGGAACGGACGCGGCAGGCGCTCGAAGCGGGCACGCTCACGACGGACGATCCGGCTCTCCGTCTCGCCGCCGCCTTCATGCCCCGGTACGAGGATTTCCGGAGCGCCTTCGCCGGGCTCACCGCGCGGGAAGGGACCCTCGCCGCCGCCCTCGGACGCGCCCGCTTCGCGGTCTACGGCACGTCCGTCCCGCCCGACGCCACCTTCTCGCCGCGCCTCACCGACGGCATCGTGAAAGGCTATGTGTACAACGGAACCCTCGCACCGGCCTATACGACCTTCTATGGCATGTACGACCGGTATCATTCGTTCGGGCCGAATTCCGACTGGAACCTGCCCGAACGGTGGCTCAACCCGCCGCCGTCTTTTCGTCGCTCGACCCCGCTCAACTTCGTCTCCACCGCCGACACCATCGGCGGCAACTCCGGCTCGCCCGCCGTCACGCCGGACCTGAAGCTCGTCGGGCTGAACTTCGACCGGAATATCGAGGGGCTCTCGCGCGATTACATTTACCTCCCCGAACGCGGGCGGAACATCATGGTGGACGTGCGCGCCATCCGCGAGGCGCTCGACGTGATGTACGACGCCGACCGCATCGTGCTCGAGGTCACCACGGGCCGCCTCGCCGGGACCGAAGCCGAGGCCGACGCGATCCTCGGGCAATAGGCTTGCGCCCTGCGTGACGCATAGATCCCTCGGCTCCGCCCTTCGGGCTGCGCTCGGGATGACGTTTCGTTTTTTAATGAAATGACGGCGAACGCCGTGGGCCCCCTGACGCGAGCCGAACGGCGCGCCCCTGACCCTCGCAATCCAAACCTCAGCCGACCATGAAACGACGCGACTTCCTGCAATTCGGCGCCCTCGGCGGCGCGGCGGCGCTCACGGGACTGCCGGGCTGCGTTCCCGCCACGAAGGACGAGCGGGGCGGCGCGCCATCCGCCGTTCCTCCATTCGAACTCGACGAAAAGACCATCGCCGACCTTCAGCGCGGGATGGAATCCGGCGAATATACGGCGCGGTCCCTCGTGGAGAAGTACCTCGCCCGCATCGAGGCCGTCGATAAGGGCGGGCCGAGGGTGAACGCCATCATCGAGGGGAACCCGGACGCGCTCGAGATCGCCGATGCGCTCGATCGGGAGCGCCGGGAGGGCAGGGTCCGCGGGCCGCTCCACGGCATCCCCGTCGTGATCAAGGACAACATCGACACGGCGGACCGGATGCACACCACGGCGGGCTCGCTCGCCCTCGCCGCCTCCATCGCGCCGCGCGATTCGTACGTCGCGCAAAAGCTTCGGGAAGCCGGGGCGGTCCTCCTCGCGAAGGCCAACCTGAGCGAGTGGGCGAACTTCCGCTCGAACCGGTCCTCGAGCGGGTGGAGCGGGCGCGGGGGGCAGACGCGCAACCCGTATGCGCTCAACCGGAACCCCTGCGGCTCGAGTTCGGGCTCCGGCGCGGCGGTGTCGGCCAACCTGTGCGCCGTGGCCATCGGGACGGAGACGGACGGCTCGGTCGTGTGCCCGTCGTCGGCGTGCGGCGTCGTCGGCGTCAAGCCCACGGTGGGGCTCGTCGGGCGGTCGGGCATCATCCCGATCTCGCACAGCCAGGACACCGCCGGGCCGATGGCGCGCACCGTCACCGACGCGGCGATCCTCCTCGGCGCGCTCACCGGCGTCGATCCCCGAGACGACGCCACCGAAGCCGCACGCGGGCGCGCGTTCACGGACTATACGCAGTTCCTCGACCCCGCCGGCCTCAAGGGCGCCCGCATCGGCATCGTCCGAAACTTCTTCGGTTTCCACGACCGCGTCGACGCCGTCATGGAAGCGGCCCTCGCCGCCATGCGCGACGCCGGAGCCGAGGTCATCGACGAGGCGAACATCGAGACGAAGGGGAAGTACGGCGGGGATGAGTACGAGGTGCTTCTGTACGAGTTCAAGGCCGACCTCAACGCCTATCTCGCCGGGCTCGCGCCGGAGGTGGGGCCGCGCACGCTCGCGGATCTGATCGCCTTCAATGAAGCCCACGCCGACGAGGAGATGCCGTATTTCGGGCAGGAAATTTTTCTCGCGGCGCAGGAGAAGGGGCCGCTCACGGATCAGAAATACCTCGACGCGCTTGCGCGGAGCCGCCGCCTCACGCGCGAGGAAGGCATCGACGCCGCGCTGAAGAAACACAACCTCGACGCGCTCGTGGCGCCCACGGGCGGGGCGGCATGGCCCATCGATCTCATCAACGGCGATCACTTCGTCGGCGGCAGTTCGTCCCCGGCGGCGGTGGCGGGGTATCCGAACGTCACCGTTCCGGCGGGCTTCCTCTTCGGGCTTCCGGTCGGGATCTCGTTCTTCGCGAGCGCGTGGAGCGAGCCGACGCTTCTCAAGCTCGCGTTCGCCTTCGAGCAGGCCACGAAGGTGCGGAGAGCGCCGGCGTTCCGGTCTCACGCGGCATTATAGGGAGCCTCGAACGGTGCGTTTCGGGCGGCGCGTTCCGCTTCGGCCACCACGCGGGCTTCCTCACGCGCGCCGAAGAAGACGAAGAGGGCGATGAAGAGCAGCACGGGGTTGAAACCGATCACGCCGAAGAAACCGAAGAGCACGGCCATGCCCTGACCGGTCCACGCGGCGATGCGGGTGGCGCGGGCGTACGGCATCTTCGAGGCGAGCCATGCGCGCAGGACGCGGCCGCCGTCCATGGGGAAGGCCGGGAGGAGGTTGAACCCGGCGAGGAGGAGGTTCACCCACATGAGCATGCCGAGGACCGTCGTGTGCGGCGGCAGGAGCGTGTCGATGCCGAGCGAGCGGCCGGTGGCGAGGTTGAGCGCGCAGAGCACGGCGGCGATGCCGAGGTTGACCGCCGGCCCGGCGACGGCGATCCAGAACTCCTGCCGCGGCTCGCGGGGCATCCGTTCGAGCCGGGCGATGCCGCCGATGGGGTACATCGTGATGTCGAGCGTGGCGATGCCGAAGCGGCGGGCCGTGAGCGCGTGGCCGAGCTCGTGCAGGATGACGCACCCGAAGACGAAGGCGACGAGCATGACGCCCGCAAGCGCGCCCCCGAGCGAAGCGCCGAGCCACAGGTAATACAGAAACAGCCCGGCGAACATCACGAGCGTCGTCCAGTGGACGAAGATGCCGATCCGGGCAAAAGCGCCGAGCTTGTATACGTTTTTCATGGAGCGGGGCCGGAGTTGAGAGGAGCCGTGGACGCGCCGTGTGTCTTGGCTTTGCGTTCGGGTCGTCGAAAAGTTGCACGCGAGCGCCCCGGCAAGGTTGGGTGATCGCTCCCCGCCGGAGGCGCACGGGTTTCCTTGTTTGTTTGAAGACGCCTATTTTTCGCGAGGCGAAAAGCGACCCCTGAGGGCGACTGAGGGGAGCCCCATGCCTCCCGACTGGTAAACCCGCTATGAGACCTCCCGAATTCATCCTCATCGACCTTGCCCTCGGCGCCGCGCTCGCGCTCGTCACCATGCGCGCTTCCCGGAAGATGCCGCCCGCGAAGGAGCGGCGCTTCTATGCCGTGCTGCTCGGGGGAGCGGCGGCGATCTATCTCGTCTTCGCGCTTCGGGGCGGCGCGGGCGCGTGGATCGGCGTCGAGGCGGCGGGGGTGGCGGCGTTCGGGCTCGTCGCCTACCTCGGCGCGACGCGCTCGGCCGTATGGCTCGCCGCCGGGTGGCTGGCGCACGTGGGCTGGGACGTCGCCCTTCACGGCGCCGCCTCGACCTTCGTGCCCGCATTTTACCCGATGTTCTGCGTCTCATACGACGTGCTCGTGGCCGCGCACCTCATACGCCGGCGCAAGGCATGGCCCGTTCGCGCGGGGCGGTCAGATGCGGATGCGCCGCGAGCAGCAGCCCCCGCGAACCCCGTGGCGACCGCCTCGGCTGCTCCCGCATCCTCCGGCGAAGCGCCAGATGAACCACCCGCCCACGATCCACGGCAGCGCGGAGAAGAAGGAGCCGAGCCCGAAGCTGAGGTCGAGCATTGAGAGGAGATAGTGGAGCGCGACGGGCAGAAGGATCAGCCCGAGAAGCACGGAGGCTTTTCTGAGGATTTCCATGTTCGGTCGAAAGGTTGGCCGGGGTTTTCTCTATGGAGTCCCGGAGGGCCGGAAAAGTTAGCGTTCGTCTTCGGAGAAAGCGCCCTTTTCGTCGAAGGCGAGCGTCGCGTCTTCCATTCACCGGGTCCTCCGGCTATATTGGGGGCGCTCCGATGGGAGCTTCGGCGCAGTGTTTTTTTCTCCTCAATCGACGAGTGCAATGGGAAAAAGGTTCAGGTTTTTGCTTCCGGCGCTGGCGCTTCTGGCGTTTGCGGCGGCTCCGGGAGAAGCGCAGGCGCAGACGGCCGGCGCGCCGGTGTTCGATGCCTCGATGCTCACGGAGTGGCGGTGGCGGCTGCTCGGTCCCTCGATGCCCGCCGGGCGGGCGTGGCAGGTGGTCGGCGTCGAGAGCGACCCGAAGACGCTGTACGTGACGACGGCGGGCGGCGGGCTGTGGAAAACGACGAACCACGGCACGACGTTCGAGCCGGTCTTTGAACACCGGCCGGTGGCTTCCACGGGTGCGGTGGCCGTGGCAAAGGCGGACCCGGACGTCGTCTGGCTGGGCACGGGCGAGCCCGCGAACACGCGCGCCAACGCGTGGGGCAACGGCGTCTATCGCTCCGACGACGGCGGCGCGACGTGGACCCACAAAGGGCTCGACGACACCTTCCTCATCCCGGAGATCGTCATCCATCCCGACGACCCCGGCGTGGTCTGGGTGTGCGCGCTCGGGCATCTCTGGGGGAAAAACGAGCAGCGCGGCATCTTCAAGACCACCGACGGCGGCGCGACCTGGACGAAGGTGCTCTACGTGAGCGACACCACCGGCTGCAACGACCTGCAGATCGACCCGAAGAACCCCGACGTGCTCTATGCCGCGATGTGGCAGCGCCTGCGCTTCGGCGGCGGCGACATGGACGAAGCCGGGCCGGAGAGCGGCCTCTTCAAGACCACCGACGGCGGCGCCACGTGGACCCGCCTCAGGGACGGGCTCCCCACCGACGACATGGGCAAGATCCACCTCGCCGTGGCCCGGAACAACCCGCAGATCGTCTATGCCGCCATCCTCACCGGCGAGCCCGTGCGCGGCGGCCGCACGAGCACACAGGGCGGCATCTTCCGCTCCGACGACGGCGGGGCCTCGTGGACGCGCGTCAACCCCCGCATGACAAGCTATTATTACCATCGCATCTACGTCGATCCCTCGGACGACGAGACCGTCTGGATGCCCGTCTTCGAACTCAACCGCTCCACCGACGGCGGCCGCACCTTCGAGAAGGTCAACATGCGGCACGTGCACAACGACCTCCACTCGATGTGGATCGACCCGAACGACCCCGATCACATCGCCCTCTCCGGCGACGGCGGCGTGAGCATCACCTTCGACCGGGGGCGGACGTGGCTCCAGACGACGCTCCCCATCGGGCAGTTCTACGAGGTCTCGGTCGACGATCAGGACCCGTACCACGTCATCGGAGGCATGCAGGATACCGGCCACTGGCTCGGCCCGCACCGGACGTACGACGAGGAGGGGATCACGCCGAGCGACTGGATCAAGCTCCGCTTCAACGGAGACGGCATGGCGAGCGCCACCGACCCCCGCGACCCGAACGTGATCTTCATGGTGCAGGAGTTCGGCAACACCTCGCGGCTCGACCTCCGCACGTGGGCGCGCACCGAACTTCAGCCCCGCGACCCCGAGGCTTTCCGAGCGAAGGGCCTCACGCACGACGTCCGCTGGAACTGGACGCCCGCGTTCATTCAGTCCACGCACGACCCCGACGTGCTCTACCTCGGGAGCAACTACCTCTTTCGGATCCATGCGCTCACGGGCGATTGGGACGCGATCAGCCCCGACCTGACGTGGCAACAGGACCGCGTGTTCAAGGGCATCCGGGACGGCTACCACAGCTATGGGACGATCTTCTCCGTGGCCGAGTCGCCTCTCAATGCGCGGATGCTGTGGGCGGGCGCGGACGACGGGCCCATCTGGCGCACCCGCGACGGCGGCGCGCACTGGGAACGCCTCGACGAGAACCTCCCCGCAGGCGCTCCCGAGCACTGCGTCGTCGCCGAGATCGAACCGTCGCGCTTCGACGCGGAGACGGCGTACGTCGCGCTCGACTGCCACGCGCGGGACGACCTCCGCCCGTACCTCTACGCCACCACCGACGGCGGGCGGACGTGGACGACGATCACGAGCAACCTGCCCGCGCGCGGCTCGTCGTACGTCCTCCGAGAGGACCCGGCCAACCCGGACGTGCTCTATGCCGGGACCGAGTTCGGCGTCTTCGTGAGCATCGACCGGGGCGGGCGGTGGACGCCTTTTCAGAACAACCTGCCGACGGCGGGCGTGCGCACGCTCGCCATACAGCCGCGCGACCGCGACCTCGTCGCCGGGACGTTCGGGCGGGCGATCTGGGTGACGGACATCGGCCCGTTCGCCGAGCTCACGGCGGCGACGCTCGCCGAGCCGCTCCACGTCTTCGCCGTCGAGCCAGCCACGCGCTACCATGTCCGCGTCACGTACGGGAACACCATCGAGGAGCTCAACGGCGACACGTTCTTCCGGGCGGAGAACCCGCCGTACGGCGCGACGATCACGTACTATCTCCGCGACGACGCGCCGGAGGGGGCGCGCCTGACCATCCGGGACAGCCGGGGCGGGGTCGTCCGTACGCTCACCGGGCCGGGGACGGCGGGGCTGCACCGCGTGGTGTGGGATCTGAAGTCCGACGCCACGGCCGCCGAGCCGCTCCCGCGCGAGGGCCGCACCCTGAGCGAGTGGGCCTTCCGCCAACGCGTGCCCCTCGGGACGTACACGGTGACGGTCGACGCGGGCGGGCATCGC
>JALSSK010000496.1 GCA_026984335.1 Rhodothermales bacterium | reverse complement strand
CGTCCACGTCGCCGGTGCGATCGGCCTGTGAGAGCAAACCCGGCGGCTTGTTGATGACGAGCAGGTGGTTGTCGAGATAGAGCACGTCGAGCTTCATAGCCGCGCCAGCGCCTCACGGTCGGCCTTCTTCAGACCCGCCGTGACGAGCGCATACGAGTGATCGACCAGTTCCCGCACGAGGTCGTCCGGCACGTCGCCGTCGAGCCGCAGGGTGTTCCAGTGCTTCTTGTTCATGTGATAGCCCGGCGTGACGGCTTCATACCGCTCGCGGAGGTCGAGCGCGCGCAGGGGATCGCACTTGAGGTTGACGCTCAGCGGCAGCCGCGTCAGGTTGATGAGCGCGAACATCCTGCCCATCACCTTGAAGACGAGCACGCCTTCGCCGAAGGGCATGCCCTCGGTGACGCCTTTGCGAGCGTGGCAATACCGGTACAGACTTTCGACGTCCATGACGCCCCTCCTTCGCTCATTCCGTGGCCTGCTCGGGCGCAGGTTCGGCGGGCGCGTCGCACGCGTCGCACAGCGCATCGGCCACCGCCTCCCCCGCCGCCAGATCCGCGACCCAGTCCCGGAAGCGCCGCCCGTTCACCTCGTACGTGTAAAACTCGGGTCGTGAGAGGATCGTGTGCACCGTACCCGGGGCGAGGTACGCCCGCACGTTGTCCACCTCCCGGTCGATGTCCGCCTGATTGGCCCGGATCAGGGCTACGAGCGGGGCGTCCGTCTCCCCCGTGAGGCTGAGGAAGAAGCGCTGCACCTCGTCGTCGGCGGCATCGTAGCGGGCGAAGCGGATCTCCGGATGCCGCCGGGCGGCGGCCACGTAGAGGGCTTCGTACGAAAAGTTGTCCGGGGTGATGTGCGTGAAGCCCGGCGTCTGAGAGACCACCTCGACGACGCCCCACCGGTCGTCGATCTGGCGGGCCGAGTCGTTTCGTCGATAGCCGCCGGCGGCGTCGCCGAGCTGCGCCGTGCGCGCCTCCGGATAGCGGTCGGCGACGATGGAGGCATAGTACGGCGAGGGGATCGCGCCGGCGCTGCTGCCCGTCACGAAGATCGTCTGCGGCGCGCGAAAATTCTCGAACGTCCAGTCGAGCACGGCGCGCGCATTGACGGCTCCCTTGTGCCGGATCGTCACGGTATGCGCCTCCGTGCTGTCCGTGGCGGCCACCTCGTAGGTCGTCACCCGATCGCCGATATGCACGTCGGCGGTGCAGTACGGGACGAAGACCATACTGTATGTGGCGAACGGGTTGTCGGGGTGCTCCAGATCGAAGATGCCGTTTCGATGAGCGGGGTTGTCCTTCTCGTCCACCGTCGGATCGTACGTCGGTCGCGCCTGAAGGTCGCACGTCTCGCCGGTCCAGCACGCGCCGCCGCCCTCGAAGTGGATGAGCAATTTTTCCGGGTCGCCGCGCCGGACGAAGAAGGCGTACTCGCTCCCGTCCGAGCACGTGGTCTCGCCGCCGGGCGCGAGACGGTTCCACCCGTCGGCGAGCGCCGCGGCCTCCTCGCCGAGCGGCTCGGGACGGCGGCACGCCGACAGGGTCAACAACACAACGACAATCCATAAGAGCGCGTGACGGTGGATCATGGCGTCTTCTCGATGATTGGGACAGGAAAAGCCCGCCCGGCCCTTGCCGGCGGAGCCGATTAAAATAGGAGGATTTCGGAGAAAAGCCACCTGCCGACCCGCATTTGCCTGAAAAACCGCCTGCCGCCGCATCACCTGCTTTTCTCGCCCGGCGTCTCCCGGACGGCCTGTACCTCGAGCCTGACCTCGACCTCCTCGCCTACGAGCAGACCGCCCGTTTCGAGGACGCTGTTCCACGTCAGGCCGAAGTCTTTCCGGTTGATCCGCCCTTCCGCTTCGAAGGCGACGCGCTCCCGCCCCCGGAGGTCCACCGCTTCGCCCCGATAGATCACCTGAAGCGCAAGGGGCCGCGTGACGCCGTGCAGGGTGAGTTCGCCGAGGAGCACGAACGTATCGACGGTGACGTCGCGGACGGCGGTGCTCGTGAAGACGATCTCGGGAAAACGCTCGGCTTCGAGGAAGTCGGTGGAACGGAGATGGGCGTCCCGTTCTCCATCGCCCGTATTGACCGAGGCCGCCTCGATCCGCGCCTCGACCCTCAGGCTGCTCAGGGAGACCGGATTCATGTGGATCGCCGCCGTATATCGGTCGAAACGCCCGACGACTTTGCTGAAGCCGAGGTGCCGCACGCGGAACTGCACACACGAGTGCACGGGGTCCACGGTGAAGACGTCTCGTTTAACGGCCCTTTCATGCATGGCGGTCTCTCCTACCCGATGACGCGTTCCGGTCTCGTAACGCTATAATTTTGGGTGGATCAAACGTGCAAAGGTTACATTTGAAATTCGCACTCCGTTCCACCGCCCTCGGTTCTCACGCGCCCGGCATGCTCCGCGCGGAAACGCCGTCAGGCGCAATTGACGTGAGCCGAAAGGCGCGCCCTACCAGAGATGTTCGCCGAAGAACGCCACGGTTTTCGCCCATGCGTCGGTGGCGGCGGCAGCGTTGTATCGGGAGCCCGAAGGGTTGGCGAAGGCGTGCCCGGCATCTTCATAAACATAGATCTGCACGTCTTTGCCGAGGTCTTTGAGCGTCTTTTCGAAAGCCCGCACCGTCTCGAGGGGGATTCCCCGGTCCTGTCCTCCGAAGAAGCCGAGGATCGGCATTTCCAGCGTCGCGAGGCGGTCCGGATCGGTGACGAGGCGACCGTAATAGATGACGACGCCGTCGAGTTCGGTGGGGAGCGCGAGAGCCGTGTTGAGCGACATGCCGCCGCCGAAGCACCATCCGATGGAGGCCACGCGGGGCGCGCGTCCGGCATTCGTGAGGTAGGCATACGCCGAGGTCAGGTTCGCCGTGGCGGCATCCGGGTTCTGGAGGGCGGCGCGCATGAGCCGCTGCGCCTCGCTCGGCTCGGAAGCCACCTCGCCGCCGTAGAGGTCCACCGCCAGGGCGCGGTAGCCTTCCCCGGCGATCCGCTCTGCCATCTTCCGGATGTTGTCGTTGAGCCCCCACCACTCGTGGATGACGATGACGCCCGGCAACCCCGATCCGGCTTCGAGACCGTGCGCCGCCGCCACCGAGTCCGCATGAGCCGGCGCAGCCATGAACCCGACCACCGGCTTCCCGTCCACCATGCCGTACGCGACCGTCTCCGTGACCACCGGGATGGCGGCAGGCCGAACGATCCCCGTCGCCGTGGGCACGTCGTCGGCGTGTTCGCGGGCCATGCGCCCGGTGTAGTCCTCGACGGCGCGTTCGGCCTCTCCGGCGCAGGCCGTCACGAGCAAAATGAGCAAAAGAGAAGCGGCGGGGAGAAGCATGATCCGGCGCATGGCGACCTCCGGTAGGCTGGGTTGGACATCAATGTCTGAGGGCGTCTTTTCGGCGCATGGGACGAGGAGCTTTTTCGGGACGAAAGCCGCAAAAAAAACACCCCGGGCGCGTACGTGACGGCCAACCTACGCGCTGCCCGGCTAACTCGCAAGGCGTCCTTCCCTCCGGAGACAATGTTCCGGCGGATGTCGTATTTTGCCCGACGTGAATCGACTGCCGCGTTTCCTCCACCCGAGGGTTGATGATGCCGAGAACCGCCGCGCCGCCCGTTCCCTCCGGTGAAGGGCCCGAAGAGATCCCGTTCGCCCATGAGGTGCGGCGGAAGATGCTTCATCTGCTGGCGCTCGCCGTGCCGGCGGGCATGGCGCTTCTGGGCAAGCCGGTCCTTTTCGTGCTCGCGCCGCTCGCGCTCCTGGCGCTCACCGCGGATCTTCTGCGCGTGCGGGCGGCGTGGTTTCGGCGCTTCATCGAGCGTTTCTTCGGCGCGATGATGCGGCGGAGCGAGCGGCCACCGCTCGGCGGACCGGTGTCGGTCAACGGGGCGACGTGGGTGCTCGTCTCGGCGACGCTGCTCACGCTGCTCTTCCCCATCGACATTGCCGCGCCCGCGCTGGCGGTGTTCATGGTGGGCGACGCAGCCGCCGCGCTCGTGGGCCGCCGGTGGGGACGCCGGCGCTGGCCGGGGGGATCGCGCACGGTCGAGGGCACGCTGGCCTTCCTCGCCGCCGGACTGCTCACGATGGCCTTCATGCCGAGCCTGCCCTTCGGCGTCGGCGCGGCGGGCACGGCCGCCGCCGCCGTGGCCGAGGCCCTCCCCGGCCCCCTCAACGACAACCTCCGTGTCCCGCTCGTCCTCGCGACGGTGATCTTCGCGCTCGAACGCTTCGCCCTCGGCATCGACGCGCCGCTCCTCGCCTGGTGACCTCCTCCAACCCCTGATCCTCCCGCAAACGTCATGGCCAAACACAAAGGAAATGCTCTCAAGCGTCTGGCGGCGCTCGAACCCTTCCCCGAGCCGCCGATCCTCCACGTGCGCTATCCCGTCATGCTCATGCACGGCTTCGGGATGATGGCCGCCTTCCGGCGCGGCGGCATGCTCCATCCCATCGCACTCCGCCTCCGGGAACAGGGCGTCTGGGCCTATGCGCCGAACGTCGCGCCGTACGAGACGGTGCCCGTACGGGCGCAGATGTGGAAGGAGCGTCTCCTCCACGTGCTCGAAGAGACGGGCGCCGACCGCGTCAACCTCATCGCGCACTCGATGGGCGGTCTCGACGCGCGCTATCTCATCTCCGAACTCGCCATGCACCCGGTCGTCGCCTCGCTGACCACCGTCGCCTCCCCGCATCGCGGCACCGCCCTGGCAAACATCGTGCTCGAACAGCCGGAGCGGATCCACTCGTGGCTGGCGGGGCTGGCAAACTGGATGAGCACCGCCGCCATGGAAGAGGCCTCGGCTGACTTCAGCGGAGCCGTTGCCGAACTGACGCCGGAATACGTGGAGGAAACGTTCAACCCCGCCGTGCCCGACCATCCGTCCGTGCGATACTGGTCGTATGCCGGGCGGGCGGGCAAGGGGACGGACGTGCCGATAAGCCCGCTCCTGCGCCCCCTGAACACCCTGCTCTATGCCCGGGACGGCATCAACGACGGCTTCGTGGCCCTCGCACGCGCTCAGTGGGGCCACTACCTCGGCGCCCTCGACGCCGACCACGTCCAACAGATCGGCCTCGACTTCGCCTCCCGAAACGACTTCGATGCCCACGCCTTCTATCGTTCCGTCGTGGAAATGCTCGCCCGTGAGGGACTGTGACAGGCTCGTCCGGCGGACTCGTGCCGGGGGCGCTCCCGCGTTCGACGTCAGGATCACCCATACGCTCACCCACCCAAACCATCCTCCCTCTCTTGGCTTTCTTCCGGAGATTCCTTTCTTTCCGTTTCTCCGAACCCCACCCCCTTTCTCGTAGAAACCCATGTCCCCCCGCTCCTTCGTTTCCCGCCTCCTTGTCGTCGCCGCCCTCTTCCTCGCGTGGGGAGGCGCCTCCGGGGCCCGCGCGCAGATCTGCCCCGGCGACACCGGCGAGACGCTCATCACCTGCCTTCAGGGCGCCTTCACGCCGGCCGCCGTGCTCGACATCGATCAGGCGCGCGACACCCTTTTCGCCGTCATCTCCCTCGAACCCGGCGACCTCGTGACGGACGTGTACACGAACCTCACGATCATGCTCGACCCGAATGCCGACCCGAACACCGACGCGCTCGGCAAGGGGCTGAACGTCGAGCACACGCTCCCGCAGTCGAAAGGAGCCACCGAGGGCACCCCGGCGCACAGCAACCTCCACAACCTCTTCCCCGTGTGGATCACCGCGAACTCGGACCGCTCGAACTTCCCCTTCGGTGAGATCGACGACGCGAACGTCGATTCGTGGTATTGCAACGGAACGAAGACCTCGACCGCTCCGCCCGTGGACGAGCGCGCCGCGTGCAGCAAGTTCGACAACGAAACGCTGACCTTCGAGCCGCCGGAAGCGCATAAGGGCAACGCCGCCCGAGCCGTCTTTTACATGTACACGATCTACCGCGCGCAGGCCGACGACGCCTTCTTCGATGGGCAAAAAAACATCCTTCGCACGTGGCACGACCAGGACCCGGCCGACGCCGACGAGATCGCCCGCGCGGACCTCATCGCCACGTATCAGGACGGCCTGACGAACCCGTTCATCACCGACGCCACGCTCGTCGACCGGGCCTTCTTCTCCGGCACGACCACCGGCGACGTGTTCCTCAGTGAGATCCGCATCGACGAGCCGGGGAGCGACGTGGACGAGTACTTCGAGCTCGAAGGCCCCGCCGCCACGGCGCTCGACGGCCTGACGTACCTCGTCATCGGCGACGGCACGGGCGGCAGCGGCGTCATCGAGGCCGTCGTCGATCTCTCCGGGCAGACCGTCCCCGCGAGCGGCTTCTTCGTCGCCGCCGAAGCCACGTTCACCCTCGGCACGGCGGACCTGACGACGACCCTCAACTTTGAAAACAGCGACAACGTCACGCACCTCCTCGTCGACGGCTTCACCGGCTCCGACGGGCAGGACCTCGACACCGACGACGACGGCGCGCTCGACGCCACGCCGTGGACGAGCATCGTGGACTGCGTGGCGCTCATCGAAGACGCGGCGGGCGGCGACAAGGTCTATTGCGCCGAGACCGTCGGCCCCGACGGCACGTTCGTCCCCGGGCACGTCGCGAAGGTCGGCGGCGTGTGGGCCATCGGCGCCTTCGACCCCGTCGGCGGCGACGACACCCCCGGCGCGCCCAACGCCGTGCTCCCGGTGGAGCTGACCACGTTCACCGCCCGCCTCGACGGCGACGAAGCCCTCCTCGCCTGGCAAACCGCCTCCGAAACCAACAACGCCGGCTTCGACGTTCA
>JALSSK010000495.1 GCA_026984335.1 Rhodothermales bacterium | reverse complement strand
AAGAGCGCCCCCGCGAGCGCCATGGATACGGTTCTTCCCGAAATGCGACGAGGTTGATCGGCGTTCATGGCCATTGCCCCTGGTTTCAGCTTGACGAGCGAACCCTTCCGAAGAGCCCCGGACGGGTTCGCGTGATCCGTTCATTTACGTATCGGTTCGTACCGGTTCGGGTCAAGGGCAAAACGTTCGGGTGAAGGGAAAGGCGAGCGTGGATGATGATAGTACACCGCGCGGGGCCCGGCAACCCATGAGGCATCCGCATTATCGGAGATAGACGGGAAAAGGGCAATGCCTTTCGGCGGCGCCTCGCGCCGTGGAGCGAAACCATATGACCTTCGCAAGCACATGTTCCTACCCGCGCCGCCGGCGTCCCCCTTCCCGCTGCCGGCTTCTTCTCCGCAGGCGCGCCCCGAAGGCGCCGTCGATGCCGTGACGCGGGGGGAACGTGGCGAAAAACCCTTCGGGGGTCACCATCTCGTCCGGCACATAGCCCTGCGCGGATTCGAGGGCGAAGTCGGGACGGCGGGCAAGAAACGCGGAGATGCGGTCCTCGTTCTCCTCCGGCTCGATGGTGCACGTGGCATAGACGAGCAGCCCTCCGCGGCGCACGAGTCGAGCGGCAGCGTCGAGGAGTTCATCCTGAAGGGCTGACAGTTCGGCGATCTCATCGGGGGTTCTTCGCCATCGGAGGTCGGCGCGCTTGGCGAGCACGCCGAGGCCGGAGCACGGCGCGTCGAGGAGGATGCGGTGGCCGGTGGGCGCGTCGGCGCGGGCGGCAAGCGTGCGGAGGTCGGCCGCTTCGGTGTGAAGGATCGCCGGACCGGCCGCTCGGGCGACGTCGGAGAGCAACCGAAGCCGGGCCTCGTTCACGTCGAAGGCGAGCACCCGACCCCTCCCCGCCATCCGCTCGGCGGCATATCGCGCCTTTCCGCCCGGCGCGGCGCACACGTCGAGCACCGTCTCGCCGGGATGCGGGTCGAGAAGACGGACGACGAGCCCGGCGCTCTCGTCCTGCACCGCCACACGCCCGTCGGCAAGCAGACCCGCGCGGAGCACGGGCTGAAGCGCGCGCACCCGCACGAAATCGTCGAGGTACGGGGAAGGCTCCCACGCCACCCCGCGCGCATCGAGCTCGGCAAGCACCGCCGAACGGTCGGCCCGCGCGGTGATCCGCAGGCCGAAGAGGGGCCGCGCGTTGTTCCACGTCAGGAGCGCGACCGTCTCCGTCTCTCCGTATCGGGCCACCCACCGGCGGACCATCCACGTCGGGTGCGAATACCGGAGGGCGAGGTCCTCGACGGGATCGCCGGTCTCCGGCTCGGGCAGCCGATCCATGCGCCGCACCATCGCACGGAGGACGCCGTTGACCAGCCGCCCCGCCCCCGGACGCACCATCCTTTTCGCCAGTTCGACCGCCTCGTTCAGCGCCGCATGGGGCGGCGTATGGAGAAAAAGGAGGTCGTAGGCGGCGATGCGGAGGATTTGCCGAAGGGTAGGCTCCATCTTCTCATAATCCCCCCGGTAGAAATGCGCGATGAGGAAGTCGAGCCATCGTCGCCACCGCGTCACGCCGAAGACGTACTCGGTAGCCTGCCGCTCGGCGCGGGGATCGCTCCCGGCATCGACGACGCCCGACACTCCCGCATACGCCCCTCCCACCTCGATGCGGTCGAGTTGACGCACGGCGAGCGCGCGCGCGCTTGTGGGCGGTTCCGGCATTCGAGATCGTGCGTTCAAGGAGCTTTGGAGACAGGCGGCGTGGCGGGAAATGGATTCAGTAAACCCACGGGATCAGGCGCTTCGTCCGGCGGCGATACGCGGCATATGCCTCAAACTGCTCGGACAACAGATGTTCCTCGTACCGCACCTTGAGGATAAGGTCGAGCGCCAGGAGCGCCCAGACGCCAAGCCGGACGAGCGAGAAGTCGCCCCACACGAGAGCGAGCGTGGTCAGAAGCACGGAGGTATACATGGGATGCCGGACCCGGCGATACGGCCCGCTCACGCGAAGCTCGGCGTCCGGGCGCACGTCCGGGCGCACGTTGAAGCGCCCGAGGCGCATGACCCCGACGGCGTACAGCCCGAGCGCCCCCCCGACGACGAGCGCCAGGCGCGGCCCCCACGCGTCCGGCCAGACCCGCCCCGTCGCCAGGAGGAAAAGGATGCACCCGAACTGCACCACCACGAACCCGTACGATTTGATTTGATGGTTCATCACAATGCCCTCTTCCTGCCGGCCCCTTTTTCCGGCCTCTCAAACGAAGGTCTACGCCGGTAGCTCCAGTCCGATGCTCGTCAATGGATCTCCGACCGGAGCCGGGGGATGACTCGTTGTCGAAGCGTATGCGGGTAAAAAACACGTGTCGTCCGGCGCGCCGGCGCCCATGGCCGCAGCATCCCTCCGGTGGCCCCACGCTCAACCGACGTCGGTGCTCGGGAGGGTGCGGTCGAGAAGCGCTTTTCCGGCGCTCTAAAGCAGTTCGAGGGTCTGCTCCACCACCCGTTCCACCGTGAGCCCGTAGTGCTCGAAAATCTCTCTGTAAGGCGCGGAAGCCCCGAAGCGGTTCACCCCGATGACACGCCCCTTCGGCCCGACGTACCGGTCCCATCCGAGCGTGACGCCCGCCTCCACGGCCACGCGCGCTTCCACTTCGGGCGGAAAGATCGCCTCCCGGTAATCGCGAGGCTCGCGTTCGAACAGTTCCCACGACGGCATGCTCACGACGCGGATCTTCTTTCCGAGCGGGCGCAGCCGTTCCGCCGCGCCGAGCGCCAGAGACACCTCGCTTCCGGTGGCCATGAGGATGGCGTCGGGCGCGCCGTCGTCGTCCGAGAGCACGTAGGCGCCTCGGTGGAGTCCGGCGGCGGGCGCGAGCCGGGAGCGATCGAGCACGGGGACCTTCTGCCGCGTGAGCGCGAGCGCCGTCGGGCCGTCCGTGCGGAGCATCGCCGCGCGCCACGCTTCGGCGGTTTCGGCGGCGTCGGCGGGGCGAATGAACGTCATCTTCGGAATGGCCCGGAGCGCGAGGTAATGCTCGACGGGCTGATGCGTCGGCCCGTCCTCGCCGAGGCCGATGGAGTCGTGCGTATAGACGTAGATCACCGGCAGCCCCATGAGCGCGCTCAGCCGAACGGCGGGGCGCATGTAGTCGCTGAAGACGAGGAACGTGGCGCAATACGTGCGGAGCCCTCCGTGAAGGGTCATGCCGTTGCAGATCGCCGCCATCGCGTGTTCGCGCACGCCGAAGTGGAAGTATCCGCCGCCGGGCCGTACGCGCGACTGATCGGCGCGCCCCTCGATGTACGTATTGTTCGAGGGGGTCAGGTCCGCCGAGCCGCCGACGAGGTTCTCCATCTTCCGCCCGATGGCGTTGAGCACCGCCCCGCTCGCCTTCCGGGTCGCCACCTGCTCGCCGGGGACAAACGCGGGGAAGTCGGCGTCCCATCCTTCGGGAAGCGTCCCTTCGAGCCAGTCGTTGAACCGTTTCGCCAGGTCGGGGTGCGACGCTTCGTACCGTTCCATCATCACCTCCCACTGCGCCTGCGCGTCCCCGCCTCGCACGACGGCCCGCCGCATGTGGATGTGGACGTCTTCGGGCACAAAGAACGTCTGGTCTTCGGGCCACCCGAGCCGCCGCTTCGTGAGGCGGACCTCCTCCTCGCCGAGCGGAGCGCCGTGCGCGGCAGCGGTGTCCTGCTTGTGCGGACTGCCGAAGCCGATGTGCGTCCGCACCGCGATGAGCGAGGGCCGCTCCGTCTCTGCCCGCGCCGCTTCGAGCGCCGCCGTGATCGCCTCGAGATCGTTGCCGTCGGCCACCGTCAGCACGTGCCAGCCGTACGCCTCGAAGCGCCCCGGCACATCCTCGGAAAAGGCGAGCGACGTCGGCCCGTCGATGGAGATGTGGTTGTCGTCGTACAGATAGATCAGCTTGCCGAGGCCGAGGTGTCCGGCGAGCGAGGCGGCTTCGTGCGAGAGGCCCTCCATCAGGTCGCCGTCGGAGACGATGCCGTACGTGTAGTGATCGACGACCGGGAAGCCGTCCCGGTTGAAATGCGCGGCGAGGTACCGTTCGGCGATGGCCATCCCGACGCCGTTGGCGAAGCCCTGCCCGAGCGGGCCGGTGGTCGTCTCCACGCCGGGCGTGTGGCCGTATTCCGGGTGGCCGGGCGTCTTCGAGCCCCACTGACGGAAGCGCATGAGCTCCTCCATCGGGAGGTCGTAGCCGGTCAGGTGCAGGAGCGCGTAGAGGAGCATCGAGCCGTGCCCGGCCGAGAGGACGAAGCGGTCCCGGTCGGGCCACCCGGGATCGAGGGGGTTGTGCCTGAGGAAGCGATCCCAGAGCACGTAGGCCATCGGCGCAGCCCCCATCGGCATGCCGGGGTGCCCGCTGTGAGCCTTCTCCACCGCATCGACGGCGAGAAAACGTATGGTGTTGATGCAGCGTTGATCGAGGCTGGTCGTTGAAGCTTCGGGAACGGGGGAAACGTCGGAGGACATGGCAAATCGGGCTGTCGGGAAGGAGACTCTCGGGCCATACCGTGCGCCGGCAGGACGACGCCCAACATACAAACGACGGCGCGAGGGTTGCCCGGCGGCGGGTGATAAATTTTGGGGAAAAGAGGCTCGCCCCCCGGGGACACGACCGCGCGTGCCGCACCGTTCTCACGGGCCGGCGTCGGCTTCGGCGGCCTCGCGGATCAGTTTGGAGAGGCAACGCTCCGATCGTGAAGCGGCGTCAACCACGCGCCCGTTGATCAGCACCGTGGGCACGCCGCGAATGCCGAGGGCGCGGAGCTCCTCGCGGATGCTCCGGACCTGGTCGAGGTGCGCCCCTTGCTCGACGCTCGCCTGAAAACGGTCCGGGTCGAGCCCGAGTTCGGCGGCAATCTCGCGAAGCGCCCGCATGTCAAGCCCGCCCTTGCGCTGACGGGCGAACTGCGCGTCGATCATCTCGAAATACTTCCCTTCCTGCGCCGCCACGTACAAACCCTCGATCTGAAGCATCGAATAGGGAAAGACGAGATACGGCACGAAATAGAACTTCGCCCGATCCCTGTTCTCCTCGACGACCCGCTTCATGATCGGGTGCAACGCCTTGCAATGCGGGCAACTCGGATCGAAGAACTCGATGACCGTCACCGGCGCATCGCTTCGGCCCTGAAAGGGGTCGGCGATACTGATGAAGCGTGCATAATCCTCCACGGCGGGCGCGTCCGGCTTGTACCGGCACGCGCCCGGCGCGGGCGTCTCCGTGGTCGCCCGAACGCGGGGCGTCTCCACCGCCGCCACGGGCGCGGCGCTCGCCGTTGCAGGCGGCGGCAGGCTCTTGAAATACGCCACGTCGGCGACGATCAGGAGCACGAACGCCGTCGCGAGACCGGAATACAGCCGGGACTCTCCCTTCAGCCGGGCGCGCACGTCGCCGGTGAGGCCGGGCGGACGCTTCACGAGGGCGAAAACCTGCACGCCGAAGAGCGTGGCGGCAATCAGTGCCGAGATCAAGCAAAGGAGACAAAACTCACCGATCTGCACGTATTGCACGAAAAAGAGATAGGCGGAATAGAGGAAGCCGAACGTGATGAGCACCGCCCGGGCCTGTTTGATCTTGACCCGAAGCGCATCTTCGACGAGCAGGACGGCAGCTCCCATCCACGCGACGAACAGGTAATAGAGCAATCCCCACACGATGTTCGAGACCCCGAAGAGCTTTCCGGCCTCACTCCCGACCACGGCTTCGCAATCGAACGTGGGCGAGGGCTCCGAAAAGCCCAGGCATCCCCGGTCGAAGCCGCGCCCCGTCTGAAGCCAGAGGTGCACGACGACGAGGATGCCGAGCAGCCCGAGCACGAAGAGCAGGCGGTCGAGCGCGGGCTGGTACGCGACGAACCGATCCGCGAACGGCCGGCTGCCGGAGGCGTCCGGGAAGGCGGTGTCTTTCTTTTTTGCGACCATGGGGTTTCGGGGCTGGTGCAGGCGTTCCGTCGTCCCTCCGGGGCGGGATCGGGCGGACGCCCGGTTGAATTCGTGTGAGTTCGTTAAGATAAAGAAACAAATCCCCGGCCGAAAGCGATGTTTCCCGTCTCCCGACGCCCCGTTGATGCCGCAACCCACAGACGCCATGTCCGTTGCTCTCACCCCGTCCGCGCCCTGTGCCCCCGCGCTTCTGGCGAAGGCGGAGGTACCCCGTATGTATACGTGGATTGCTCCGGGG
>JALSSK010000494.1 GCA_026984335.1 Rhodothermales bacterium | reverse complement strand
CCTCGCCATGCTCTCGTTCCTGGGCGGTGCGCGGCGGGTGTTCACCGACTCCGGCGGCCTTCAGAAAGAAGCCGTATGGCTCGGCGTTCCGTGCGTCACGCTCCGGGACGAGACCGAATGGGTGGAGACGCTCGCAGGCGGGTGGAACCGTCTCGCGGGCGCGGACCCCGACGCCATCGTCGCCGCCGGGGAGGCGACGCCGGAGGGGGAAGCGCCTTCGTTCGGCGCTGCGCCGGGAGGCCGCGCCTCGGACCTCATCGCACAAAGCTTCCGGTAAACGCGCCGACATGCACATCCTCATGGTGCTCGATCATCCCTTCCCGCCCGACGTCCGGGTGGAGAACGAAGCCGCCTCCCTCGTCGAGGCGGGCTTCGAGGTGACCGTGCTCGCGCTCGCGCCCGATGACCGCCCTCGCGAGGAGATGCGACGGGGCTTCCGCATCGTCCGGGACCGCGTGCCCGAACAGATCCGGAACAAGATGCGCGGCCTCGCCGGCACGATCCCCGCGCTCACCTTTTATCTCTCGCACCGGATTCGCCGCCTCCATCGAAGGCTCCCGTTCGACGCGATCCACGCGCATGACCTCTACCTTTTCGGAGGCGGGCTCCGGGCAGGGCGAGCGCTCGGCGTGCCCGTGGTCGGGGATCTCCATGAAAACTGGGTCGAAGCGCTCCGGCATTATGCCTGGAGTTCGCGCGCGCCGGGCAAGTGGGTGGTGCGCATCCCCCGGTGGGAGCGGCTCGAAAAGAAATGGGTGAACGCCGTGGACCGGCTCGTGGTGGTCATCGAGGAGGCCGCCGAACGGAACGTGGCGCTGGGCGTGCCGCCCGAGCGCATCACCGTCGTGCCGAACACGATCAAGACCGACGTGTTCGAGGCGTTCGAGACGGAGGAAGCGCTCGTAGAGGAACTCCGGTCGGCGTGGACGATCACGTACACGGGAGGCTTCGACGTGCACCGGGGGCTGGCGTCGGTCCTCGAGGCGATGCCGGAAGTGTTCGCCGCCGTTCCGGAAGCCCGGCTCGTGCTCGTGGGGGAGGGGCGCATCCGTCCGGAGCTCGAAGCGCTCGCCGAACGACTCGGCGTCGCCGGGCGCGTCCGGTTCGAAGGATGGCAGCCGCAGCCCCGACTGAAGAGCTACATCCTCGGCAGCGCGGTGTGCCTCGTGCCGCACCTTCGGACGCCCCATACCGACGCCACCATTCCACATAAGCTTTTCCATTATATGTATTTCGGGAAGCCGGTCGTCGTCTCGGACTGTCGCCCGATCGCGCGCATCGTGCGGGAGACGGGCGCGGGGCCGGTCTATCCCGCCGGAGACGCGGGCGCACTCGCCGAATCGCTCGTCATGCTCGCCACGGACCGGGAGCGCGCCGCCGCGATGGGCGCACGGGGACGGGAAGCCGTCCTCGACCGGTACCACTGGGACGCCACCGTGCGCGGGCTGATCGAACTGTATCGAACGCTTCCGACCGGACATGCGCGATGAAGGCCACGCCGGGGACTTTTTCGAGATTGATCCGGCAGAGCGGGCTTTATGCCCTCGGCAACGTCTCGGTGAAAGCGGCGGGGCTCATCCTCGCGCCCTTCTTCCTCAATCCCTCGTATCTGAGCCTCGAAGCCTACGGCTATTTCGCCCTGCTCAACGTCACGGCGCAGCTCGGCATTTTCGTCGTCGGGCTCGGGCTCGGCACGGGGCTGATGCGTTTCATGACGAGCGAGGCGCATCGCGCCGAGCGGGATGCGCTACCCTTCACCGCGCTCATGACGGCGCTCGGCGCGGCAGCCCTGGCGGTGATCGTGCTGTGGCTGCTCGATGCGCCGCTGGCCGGTCTCCTGCTCGATGCCCCTGAACGGACCGGGTTGATCCATCTGGTGGCGCTCTACGTGGCTTTCAAGGTCGTCGGCGGGATTCCGCTGATGATGATGCGGATCCGGGAGCGAGCGGGGTGGTATGCGGGCGCCGTGGCGGCGGAGATGGGGCTGCTCATCGGCGGGGTGCTCTGGTTCCTCGCCTACGAAGGGCGCGGGCTGGAGGGGGTGATGTTGGCCTATACGTGCGCCGCGGGGGGGAACATGCTCGTGCTCACGGTGGGGATGCTCGGGCGCGTGGCGCGGCGCTTCCGGGCGCGGCTCGTCGGGGCGCTCGTGCGGTTCGGCGCGCCGCTCGTGCTGGCGGGGCTCGCCGGGTGGTTTCTCAACGCCGGGGACCGGTATCTGCTCAAATGGCTGGCCGAGCCGGAGACGGTGGGGCTCTACGACTGGAGCGCGCGCCTGGCCGGCGTCATCAACATGCTCTTCGTGCAAAGTTTTCAGCTCGCGTTCAACGTCATCGGGCTCAAGGCGCTCGGCGCGGGCGACCTCTCGGTGCACCGCCGCACGTTCCGGCACTACGTCGTCTGGACCGGGTGGGCCGTGCTCGGGCTCTCGCTCCTCACGCCCGACCTCATGTCGTTCCTCGTTGCCCGGCTGGACGTGTCGGCCTTCTATCGAGGGGCGGAGACGCTCGTGCTCCCGCTCGCGCTGGGCTTTCTCTCGTACGGCGTCTTCATGATCGCGAACAACGTGCTGTACGCCGCGGGAAGCTCGGCGCTCGTCGGGGCGAACGTAGTGGCGGCGGCGCTTTTCAATGCGCTGATGAACGCGGCGCTCATCCCGCTCTGGGGCGCCTTCGGGGCGGCCGCCGCCACGTTCGCCTCCTACACCCTTCTGGCCGTCGTTACGGCCCGCGGGGCCGAGCGCCGTCGCCGCGTGGGATATCCCTGGCGCGTCTTCGTTCTCGTAGTGGTTCTCATCATAGGTTTGTACGCGCCCGGCCTCATGATCGACGCGTGGCCGAAGGGGGGGCGCATGGCGGCGCGCATCGGTCTGGCGGTCGCGTACGTGCCGCTCCTTCTTGCGCTGCGGCTGTATACGACTTCGGAGGTGCGGGCGGTGTGGGAGCGGCTCCGAAAAGGGCGGAGAGGCGGGGCGTGAAGGCGACTTCGCGGAATGCGTGAACATGTGGTGAGAAGTTGACAAAGGGGAAGGGCGCTTCTATATTCGATGAATCCGGGCGTCGTGCTCCCGTCGAGGGGGCGTGCTCCCGATTGCGCGGCGCCGTCGTTTGCGAGGCCGCACCCGGCACCGGCGGACGCCGCGCACCGCACGCTCGAGAAGAAGGTCCTTCGAAACCCATAATTACATCCTCTTATGGCGGAAGATTACGGAATTGCGCTGGGTATGGTCGAAACGCGGGGGCTCGTCGGAGCCATCGAAGCGGCGGACGCGATGGTCAAGGCCGCGCGCGTCCGGCTGATCGGCAAGGAAAAGATCGGCGGCGGGTACGTCACGGTGATGGTTCGCGGCGACGTGGGCGCGGTCAAGGCCGCCACCGACGCGGGGGCGCATGCCGCCGAACGCGTGGGCGAGCTGGTGTCCGTGCACGTGATCCCGCGCCCGCACAGCGACGTCGAGCACATCCTTCCCTCCACCGACTAGACGGCCGTGCGCGCCACAGCGGAGCCGCCGTTCGCAACGGGCCGTGGGGAGGCGTCCGGTCGTCTTCCGCCGCCTTGCGCGATGGCGCCGCACCCGACGCCGTTTCAAGCGGCGATCGCCCGGCGCGCCATCGAGACTCATCAGACGGACTGATCATGGGGGACCGACAGGAAACCGCTCTGGGGATGGTGGAGACCAAGGGGCTCGTGGCCGCCATCGAAGCCGCCGACGCCATGGTCAAGGCGGCGGACGTACGGCTGATCACCATCGAACAGACCGTGGCGGCGCTGATGACGGCGCACGTGGTCGGGGAGGTGGCGGCGGTGCAGGCCGCCGTCGAAGCCGGGCGCATGGCCGCCGAGCGGGTCGGGGAGGTAGTCTCGGTGCATGTGATCCCGCGCCCCGATCCCGCCGTGCGCGCGATGCAGTCCGATAGGCCGGCTGGAGCAGCCAACGCCGAAGCGCCCGTTCCGGAGGCGCCTTCGGCCCCTGCCGGCATGCCTCCCCGCGCGGAGCTCGAAGCCATGACCGTGCGCGCGCTCCGGGCACTGGCCCGCACCATTCCGGACTTCCCGATCCGGGGCCGCGCCATCGCACGAGCCAACAAGACGGAACTTCTCCGGTTGTTCGAGCGCGGTTCCTGAGCCCGTCTGTGTCGAAATGAAGCCGGCTCGCCTATTGTGGCGTCACCCTCCACATCCTCCTCCCGCGGCAACGCCCTTCGGCGTATCCGCAACGCTTTTCCCCGCAAGAAAAGGCGCGACGCCTCCCATTCGTATGAGCCCCGGCATCGCGGGCTCGTCATCACCCTCTGCATCCTGATCTCGGTTCTGCTCTGGTTCATCTTTTCAATGCAGGAGACGCATACCATCCTGCTCGAACTGCCGACCGAGATCCGCAACCTTCCGCCGGATGAGGCCCTGACGACGTTGCCGCCGCGCACCGTCCGCGTGCAGGTGCAGGGGGAAGGGATTCAACTGCTTCGCATCTATTACAACCGCCCCGTCATTCCCGTCGATGCCGGATCGGAAGAGATCAGCTTCGAGGACGTGGTGGCGGAGCTCATGAGCAACGTGCAGGTCGAGAGCGTCATCCCGCGCACCTTCGTCGTGCGGAAAGAGCCCCGTGTTTCCCGGACCGTCCCCATCGAGCCGCGCATCGAGATCCGGACGCCGCCCGCCTACGACCTGCTCGGTCCCGTCCGTCTCCGTCCGGACTCGGTCGCCGTCTCCGGCGCGGCCTCGATCATCGAGGAGCTGCGCGCATGGCCGACGGAGCACCGCGTCTTCGAGAACGTGCGGGACACGCTCCGCGCCGTCGTGGCCCTGGCCGACACGCTCACCGGACTGGTGCTCCGGGAGTTCAATGAGGTCACCGTCGAGGCCATCGTGGAAGAGTTCACCGAAGGGGAACGGGTGATCAGAGTGCTGGTGCCCGGCGCGCCGCTCGGCGAAGAGTTCGTTCAGCTCTCTCCGCCCTCGATACGGGTGCGATACCTCGTGCCCCTGAGCCAGTACGACGCCGCCCGGGAAGCCGAAGATTTCTTTGCCACGGTTCCCTATGACGAGATCCGGTCCGACACCACCGGCCGGGTGCGCCCGCGCCTGCATCTCCCCGAAGGGCTGGACCTGCGGGAGGTCACCTTCACGCCGCTCACGCTCCACTATTTCAACGTCCTGACGGACGACCGATAGGACTGACCGGGGCGCTCATGGAAGAGGGGAAGGAGGGGCGATGCTCTATCTGATGCTGGCGATCGCCTGCAACCTGGCGATCGCGATGATCCTGAAGTATGCCGGTCGGCAGGGCATGGATCGCGTGGCGATGCTCGCGGCGAACTACGCCATCGCCGTCGTGCTCGCGCTCCTCTTCCTCACCGTCGGCGGAGCGCCGGCCGGCCGCACGCTTCACCTCGATCCCGGACTCGTCGCGCTGGGCGTCTTTGCGGGCGCGCTCTTCATCGAGAACTTTTTCATCTATGCCTATGCCACGCACGTGGCGGGCATGTCGTTGGCCATCGCCGTGATGCGGGTGGCGGTCGTCATCCCGTTCATGGCGTCGTGGTGGATCTGGGGCGAGACCCCGACGCCGACCCAGGGAGCCGGCCTCCTGCTCGCGACCATCGCCTTCTTCCTCATTGCTCGGCCCGGCCGGGAGACGGACGGAGCGCACCCCGAGAGCCGGGAGAAGGGCAGACACCGGGCGCGGATCTTCGGCGTGCTCCTGCTCCTGTTTTTGGGAAGCGGGCTCGTGGACGTGAGTCTGAAAACCTTCGACGAGGTGTATGCATCGGAGAACAGCCGGGCCCTTTTCCTGCTCATGCTCTTCGGCGTGGCCCTGATCATCGGCGTCGGCTTTGTGGTGCGGGCACGCCTTCGGACCGGCCGCCGGCCTTCCCCCCGCACGCTGAGGTGGGGAGCGCTCCTGGGCCTCGCGAACTACGGTTCCGCCGCCTTCTTCCTCCGGGCCATCCGTGAACTCTCGGGGCCGTTCGTCTTCCCCGTGAACCACATCTCCCTGGTGATTGGAGGGGCGGTGCTCGGCGTGCTCGTGTGGGGTGAGCGGCTCGCACGCCTAAACGTGATCGGGCTCGCGCTTGCGGCGGCGGCGCTCGTCTTGCTCAGCGTCTGAGCTCCACTCAGGCCGGATACGTCGGATAGGGACGCTCCATGATGTACGAGCGCAACGTGTCGATTTCAAAATCCTTCTCCAGATTCTCTACCCAGAGCACGTCGCGGAGGGAGACGACCCCGAGCAGCCGATCCTTGTCGGCTACGGGAATGTGGCGAATGTGCTTCTGACGCATGATGCGATGCACCTCCATGCGCGGCGTGTCCGAAGGAACGACGATGACGTCGGGGGTCATCACGTCCCGAATCGGCGTGCTTTTCGGGTCGAGGCCTTCGAGCATGACGCGACGCATGGCGTCCCGCTCGGTGAAAATGCCGACCAGCTCACGGTTGTTCGCCATGACGAGGATCGCGCCCACATTGTGAAAAGCCATCCTCCGGACGGCTTCGTGGACCGTGGCTTCCGGCGAGGTGTAGATCACGACTCCGCCGGTTCGAAGTACTTCGGAGATGGGGCGATGCATGGGAAATCCTTTGGGTGGATGAGGGTGGGGAATCGGGTCTTCACAAAATCATCACACATTTTAAAGACATGGGGAAACAAGGGGTTCCGCAGCCTTCCGGAATTGTTCGATCCGGATTGCCGGAACTTTCAAAAATTTTTGAAACCAGCGGTTGGGGCTCGCGTTCATGAGCCAACATCTGCGGAGAAGGCAGGATGAAAAGGAAACGCGATCGCGCGCGCGAAAGGGGAGACTTCGGCATTCCTGCCGGGACGTTGTCGTCCGCCGGATATCGGTACCAGGCGACGATCGAAGACTTGCTCGAATATGCCG
>JALSSK010000493.1 GCA_026984335.1 Rhodothermales bacterium | reverse complement strand
CATCCTCGGCAACACGTACCACCTCTATCTCCGCCCCGGCCCCGACGTGCTCGAACGGGCGGGCGGGCTGCACCGGTTCATGCAGTGGCCCGGGCCGATCCTCACCGACTCGGGCGGGTATCAGGTTTTCTCGCTCTCGGGCCGCCGCACCCTCTCCGAGGAGGGCGTGCGCTTCAAAAGCCACCTCGACGGATCGTATCACGTCTTCACCCCCGAATCCGTCGTCGACATTCAGCGGAGCATCGGGGCGGACGTGATGATGGCGCTCGACGAGTGCCCGCCCGGCGACGCCTCGCTCGACTATGCCCGCACGTCGAACGAACTGACGCTCCGGTGGGCGGCCCGGTGCAAAAAACGCTTCGACGAGACCGAGGGGCGGTACGGCTATGAGCAGGCGCTCTTCGGCATCGTGCAGGGCGTGGTGTACCCGGAGGTCCGGCGGGCCTCGGCGCGGGCGCTCGTGGACATGGACTTCCCCGGCTATGCCGTCGGCGGGCTTTCGGTGGGCGAGCCGGCGGAGCAGATGTACGCCATGGTGGAGGTCGTCCACGAGATCCTTCCGGCGCACAAGCCGCGTTACCTCATGGGGGTGGGCACCCCGGCGAACCTCGTCGAGAACGTCGCGCGCGGCATCGACCTGTTCGACTGTGTGATGCCCACGCGCAACGGGCGCAACGGTATGCTCTTCACCACCGAGGGCATCCTCAACATGCGCAACCGGAAGTGGCGCACCGACTTCTCTCCCCTCGATCCGGGCCTCGACGGGTACGTCTCGCAGACGTTCACGAAGGCCTACGTGCGTCACCTCTTCATCGCGGGCGAGATCCTCGGCCTTCAGATCGCCTCGCTCCAGAACCTTTCGTTCTACGTGTGGCTGATGAAAGAGGCGCGTCGGGCCATCGTGGAGGGGCGCTTCCGGTCGTGGAAAGAGGAGGTGCTCCCGCGCATCAGCCGACGGCTGTGAGGCCTCCGGCGGTTCGTTGGAAGCGGGGTGGGGTTGCGTGGGGGGCCAATATTGGAAAAAGCGTCGTACTTTAGCCGCGCGGGGGCAGGTGGAGCAAAATCGCAGGCGGGGCGTCCCATTCGAGCGCCGCATGGAGGTGGAGAGGGGAAGCGGCCCGTTGTCATCTATGGAATTACGGAAAGGGCTTGGAGGCTTCGGACGTGCATAACAACGCTTTCGAGCGTCTGTGGCGGTGGCTCTCCGTCGGAGCGGCGGTGGCGCTCGTTACGGTGGCGGCGTTCGGGTGCGGGCGGGAGGCGTCCCGGCGCGCCGTGGACGGCGTGCTCGATCTGCGCTCGGCCTCCTTCGACGGCGTGTTCACCCTTCAGGGCGAATGGCGCGCGCGCGCGGGCGTCGACAGCATCGCCTTCGCCTCCTTCGACTATGACGACGCTCGCTGGCAGCCGGTCGAGGCGCCGGGGACGTTCCGGAAGCAGGGTTTCCCCGAGGACGGCCTCGTGTGGTATCGGCTGCGCCTGCGCCTGCCGCCGGATGCGCCGCCGCTGAAGGGGTTTGTGCTCTACGCGAACACGGCGTACACGCTCTATGCCGCGCGGCCCGGCGCGCCGCCGCAGGCAGTGGCTCGAAGCGGAGTCGCGGACCGTTCGCCGGCGCGGCTCGTGCGCAGCCGCCACGCGGTCGCCTTCGACCTGCCGAGGGCGCCGGAGGTGGTGCTCGCCTGGAAGGTGGCCAACCATGCCTTTCACGACGGCGGGCCGTTTCATCCCATCGAGCTCGGCGCGGCCTCCGTGATCGACGGCATGCTTCGGTGGCGCACGGCCCTGGCCTTCACCGCCTTCGGGCTGTATCTGCTCCTGAGCCTGCTGTTTCTCTTCTACTGGGGCTGGCGGAGAGACGACCTTCGGGCGCTTTCCGTCGGGCTGGTGGCCGTGGTGATGGCCGTCAACACGCTGACCACCTCCGGGATGCTGGATGCGCTCATGCCCGAGGCGCTCGACTTCGGGCTGCGGATCACCCTGGAAGCGGTGAGTTACCTCTCGCTCAACGGGCTCTTCGCGCTGGTGTTGATGGCGTTTTTGCCGCAGGAGTTCGTGATGGTGTCCATCGGTCCGTTGCGCCTCGGCACGCCGTCGGAAAAGGGGCGGGCGGATGGGCTGCGCACCTTTTTCACGGTGTCGGCGCTGCTGGCGATGGTCGAGAGCCTGGTGCTGACGTCGGCGGCGCTGGCGGGTTCGCCGCTGGTCACGTCGTACCTGATGTCGGTCAATCGGTGGGCGGCGCTGGCGCTGATGATCCCGGCGACGGGCATCGTGGCGCATGCGATGTGGCGTCGGCGTCCGATGGTCGGGCTCTTTGCGCTGGGGTTTGCGCTGGCGCTCATCGGGGGCGTGCACGACATCCTTCTGGCGATGGGGCATTTGCCCGGGCATCCCTACCTCGCCGCCTATCTCTTCGTCGGCTTCATGCTCTTTCAGGGCTACGTGATCGTGCGGGGCAACGTGCTGGCGCAACGCAAGGCGCTCACGCTCCAGGAAGCGGTAGAGCAGCGCTCGAAAAAGTTGCGGGCCGCCGTCATTGCCATGCAGGCTTCGAAGATGGCCGAGGGGCAGTTCCTCGCCGCCGTCAGCCACGAGCTGCGGACGCCGCTGGCCTCGATCCTCGGCTATACGCAAATGCTCGAAAGCGAACTCAACGATCGCCTCGAACCCCAGCATCGCGAGTTTCTCCAGACGATCCGCGTCAGCGCCGAACGGCTGCTCCTGCTCATCAACGACATCCTCGACCTCGCCCGGCTCGATGCCGGAAAGGTGGAGTTGCGGCCCTCGCTGCTCGAAGTGCGCCCGCTCGTCGAGGAGGTGATGCGGCAACTCTACCCGCTGGCCGTGCAGAAACAGCTTTTCTTCGAAACGCGCTTCGAGGAGGGCGTCGCGTACGTCTACGCCGACGCGATGCGGCTGCGGCAGGTGCTGGTCAACCTCCTCTCGAACGCCGTCAAATTCACCGAGCGCGGAGGCGTCACGCTGCACGCAGCCCCCGCCCGGCTCGGCGATCATCCGGCGGTGGCCCTCTCCGTGCACGACACCGGCCCCGGCATCTCGCCCGACTTTCTGCCGCGCATCTTCGACCGCTTCACCCAGGAGGATCGGCTCTCCGGCAAGCATCAGGGCAGCGGCCTCGGACTGACCATCACGCGCGAACTGACGCTGCGCATGGGCGGACACATCACGGTCGAAAGCGAACTCGACCGGGGCTCGACCTTCACCGTCGTCCTGCCCGCCGCCCCCCCGTCGCAAGCCGATGGGGAGGCTTCCGAAGACAGGCGGTCAGGCGTCGGCGAACGCAAAGGCGATCGGGACCCGCAGGGCAAGGCGCCGTGAACGGAGAGCCGGTTTGTGAGAATCGTGTGGTTTCCCGAAAGGGACGGGGCAGTGGATTTTCCGGCGGCGTATCTTTATGCTGGACGCCGGACCGTAGGGCGTATTTCGCAGCGCGTAAGGTTGCCTTGTCGACACGATACGCGCCGCGAAGGGCGAAGGCGTGCCTCCGGCATGCACGGCTCCGAACCATTTTGGAGACGACGACAGTTTTCGGATCACAGAACGCGACAGAGCTATGGCGACGCTTCTCTCTCTTCACTCTCCCCGTGTGGCCGCCGTCGATGGATTGCGGCAGGAACATGCTTCGGCGGCGCTTCAGGTGCTCGGCATCGTCGGTTTCGCCGCGCTGACCGCGCTCGGCGCGCAGGTGCGCGTCTACCTGTGGGAGGTGCCCTTCACGCTTCAGACGCTCGCCATTTACGGCAGCGGCCTTTTCCTCGGATGGCGGAACGGGATGCTGGCCCAGCTGCTCTACCTCGCGCTCGGCCTTTTCCTCCCCGTCTACGCCGCTGATGCCTTCGGCCCGGCCTACCTCTTCGGCGCGGCGACGGCGGGCTATCTGCTGGCTGCTCCGCTGGCTGCGGCGGTCGTAGGGCTGGCCTCGAAGCGGTGGAACGCGCTCCCGGGCAGCGTCCTCTCGATGATCGGCGGCTCGCTCGTACTCTTCACCTGCGGCGTCGTCTGGCTCCATTTCGCCGCCGGGCACGCCACGTGGTTCGAGTCCCTTGAGAAAGGCTGGCTGCGTTTCATCCCGGTGGATCTGGCGAAGATCCTCTTCGTCGGTCTCGTCTATACGGGCACGCGGCGGCTGCGCTGAGTTCGCGCGCACCGGAGGCCTGGACCCGAAGCGTCGCTTTCGCAGAAGGCGGCGCTTTTTTTACGCGCAAACGTTCGGGATGGGCGCGGGAATTGCTCCATGCGGAAGAGGAACAGCCTTTTGAGGGGCCTGTATGAGCACTATGGCTTCGCAACGTACGATAGGGGTACGGCTTCGCCGCGCCGTGTGGGGAGGGATGCTGGCGCTGGCGCTCGTCGCAGGAGCGCGGGGGCAGACGCCGACCCCGGCGGCGCCGGTGCGTCTGGAGGCCGACGCTCACTATACCTCGGCGCTCGACGATCCGCGCGTGCAGACGCTCGGCGAGGAAGGGCTGGACCTGCTCTACAATATGAAGCTGTCCGAGGCCGCCGCCGTCTTCGACCGCATCGAGGCGCTCTATCCGGAGCATCCCATCGGGCCGTTCCTCAAAGGACTCGTCATCTGGTGGAAAATCCTGCCCGACCTCCACAATGAATCCCACGACGACGCCTTCTTCGATCAGATGAAGGTGGTCATCAAGCGGAGCGACCGCCTGCTCAAACGGGAGAAGGACAACTTCGACGCGATGTTTTTCAAGGGCGCGGCGCTCGGCTTCCGGGGGCGGTTGCTCTCCAACCGGGGCGAGTGGTTCAAGGCGGCGCGCGACGGCAAGGCGGCGATGGATTACGTCTTTCGCATTGCCGAGCGCGACACTTCCAACGCCGACTTCGTCTTCGGGATGGGCGTCTATGACTATTTTGCCGATATGGTGCCGAAGAAGTATCCGGTGGTCAAGCCGGTGATGCTCTTCTTCCCCGACGGCAATCGGGAACGCGGGTTGCGCGAGCTCCGGCGCACGGCCGAAGAGGGGCGTTTCATCCGCACGGAGGCCGTCTATTTCCTCTTGCAGATCCATTTCCTGTACGAGCCGGATTTTCGGAAAAGCCTCGAATATGCGCGGCTTCTCCGCGCGTGGCATCCGGACAACCCGTTCTTCCATGCCCTCGAGGCGCGGGTGTATGCGCAGTGGGGTCGGTGGCGGGAGGCGCAGCGCATCTACGGCGAGGTGCTTCGGCGCTACCGCGAGGGCCGGCCGGGCTATACGGACGCGATCGTCGCGCAGGCGCTCTATTACCTCGGGCGCGGGGCCATGACGTCCCATCGGTACGAGGAAGCGCTCGAGTATCTGACCGAGCTCGAAACGATCACGGCGCGCGCGCAGCGGGACTCGTTCTTCAAGGTGCTCGGCCGGCTGCGTCAGGGGATGGTCCTCGACGCGCTGGGGCGGCGCGAGGAGGCCGTCGCGCGGTACCGGCAGGTGCTCAAGATGAAGGACCGGGCCGACGCCCACGACCGGGCGCGGAAGTATCTGAAGACGCCCTACGGATGACGGGCCTGGATGGCGACCGGGCACGGTCACCTCGCTCAAGGACGGCGGACGCCGCGGAAAAGGCCCCTGACCCCCTTTCCCGAACCCGACCGCCGACGCGGCGTAGCATAAGCGCTCTCAATCACCCCAACCCGCCGGCCATGTTTCTCCGTTATACCGAGTGGGATGATCAGCGCCACGGACGGGCGGCCTCGACCTTCGAGCAGCTTTTTGAACTGTTCCAACAGCTGCTTCAGCACACCGCCGGCGACGCGGCCGAAGCGCTGCACTGGCTCACGCAACTCGACGAGCGGTACGGGCTCTCGGACGAGGAGATGGGCATCGGCGACTTCATCGAAGAACTGAAGCGGCGCGGCTATCTCCGGGAGAACGAGCGGGGCGCCCTGCAGATCACGGCGCGCACCGAACGAACCCTCCGCCGGCGTTCGCTCGAAGAAATCTTCTCCCGCCTTCGGAAAGGAGACCGGGGACGCCACCAAACGCCCTATGCCGGCATGGGCGACGAACGCCTGCCCGAGACGCGGCGCTGGCAGTTCGGCGACGACCCCCATCTGCTCGACGTCACCGGAACGCTCTCGAATGCCTTCCGACGCTCGGGCATCGACCAGTGGAACCTCCGTGAAGACGACTTCGAGGTGCACGAGACCGACCATCGCACCAGTATGGCGACGGCGCTCATGATCGACCTCTCGCACTCGATGGTGCTCTATGGCGAGGACCGCATCACCCCGGCGCGCAAAACGGCGATGGCCCTCGCCGAACTGATCCTGACCCGCTATCCCAAAGACACGCTCGACATCGTCGCCTTCGGCAACGACGCCTGGGAGGTCGCCGTCAAGGACCTGCCGTACCTGAACGTCGGGCCGTACTATACGAACACCCGCGCCGGACTCCAGCGCGCCCGCGACCTCCTGCGCCGCCGGAAGAACCGGAACAAGCAGATCTTCATGATCACCGACGGCAAGCCGAGTTGCCACATCGAGTACGGGCGGATGTACCGAAACGCGTTCGGACTCGACCGCCGCATCGTCAACAAGGTGCTCGACGAGGCCGTCATGTGTCGCCGCGAGGGCATCACCATCACCACGTTCATGATTGCGCGCGACCCTTATCTGCAGGATTTCGTGCGTCGGCTCACCGAAGCCAACCGGGGCCGCGCCTATTTTTCCGCGCTCGACGACCTCGGCTCGTTCATCTTCGAAGACTATGTCCGCAACCGGCGGAAACGGCTTCGATAGGCAGCGCCCGCATCCTGGGATTCCCCGCCCGAACCGTTCGCTCCCGAACGCGCCCGCCGAACCGTTGTTTTCCCCGAATCGATGTCCATCCGACCCAAGAAGAGTCTCGGCCAGAACTTTCTC
>JALSSK010000492.1 GCA_026984335.1 Rhodothermales bacterium | reverse complement strand
CGATGGGAGCCGATGCGCTCGGCTTCCGCCTCGACGTCCGGGGCGGGCGCGTGCATGGCGTCCCCGTACAATCGCTCGACGACTTCGCGCGGCTCACCGAAGGTCTTCCGCTCGGCGAGGTCCCGCTTCATTTCATGGCCGGGCGCGCCTCCCTCCCCCTTCTCGCTCTGTGGCTCCGCACGGCCCGCTCGCGCGGCGTCGCGCTCGACCGGCTGCGCGGCTCCGTCGCGCATGATCCCCTCGGCGCTTTCGCCCGCACGGGCCGCCTCGCCCCCGGCGCGGCCTTCGACGCCACCGCGCGCGCGCTCGAAGAGGCACGGTCGCTCGCGCCCCCCCTTCGTCTCCTCGCCTGCGACGCCTCCGTGTACCACGACGCCGGAGCCTCGACCACGCAGACGCTCGCCTTCACCCTGGCAAGCGCGAGCGCCTGTCTCGCCGAACTCACCGACCGGGGGCTGTCCGTCCCCGAGATCGCGAGGAGGATGCATTTCATCGTGCCGGTCGGGGTGAATTATTTCATGAGCATCGCGCAGTTTCGCGCGCTCCGGATGCTCTTCGCCCGGCTCGTCGAGGCCTATGCGCCCGAGCAGAAGGAGGCGGGTCGCGCCTTCATCCACGCCGAGGGCTCCCGCCGGCATCTCACCGTATACGACCCATATGTGAACATGCTTCGGAACACGACCGAGGCGGCGGCGGCGCTCATCGGCGGGTGCGACACGCTCGGGCTTCCCCCGCACGACGCCGCGCTCGGCCGTCCGGACGCCTTCTCGCACCGCATGGCTCGAAACGCGGGCCTCATCCTCAAACACGAGGCTTACCTGGATCGCGTCGTCGATCCGGCGGCAGGCTCGTATTATCTCGAAACACTGACGGACAGCCTCGCGCGGGCGGCGTGGAGGCTTTTCCGGGAGGTCGAAGCGCGGGGCGGGATGATCGCGGCCATGAGAGACGGCTTCGTCGCCGGGCGCATCGCCGAGACGCGGGAGAAGCGCGCACGCGCGGTGGCCACGCGGCGGCGCTCCTTCGTCGGAACGAGCGTTTCTCCCGACCTCGACGAGCGCAAGCTCGAAGCCGTCGAAGCCGCCCCTTCGGGCGCGCCGCTCGCGGAGGCGAAGGGGGTCGCCGTCGTCGAAGCATCGCTCGAAGCCCTGATGGGCGCGCTTGACCGGGGAGCCGTCCTCGCCGATCTCCTGCCCGAGCGCGGGACCGAGCCTCCGCGCACCGCCCCCGCGCTCGCACCTCTTCGCGACTCGGAGCCGTTCGAGCGTCTCCGCCTCCGCACCGAGCGTTTTGCCCGCACGAGCGGACGCGCGCCTGCCGTCTTCCTCCTGCCCCTCGGCGCGCCCGCCGTGCGAAGCGCCCGCGCCGCCTTCGCCCGCAATTTCTTCGGGTGCGCGGGGTTCGTCGTCCACGAAAACCCGGGGTTCGAGACGCCGGAAGACGGAGCGGCGGCGGCCCTCGCGAGCGGCGACGAGATCGTGGTCGTCTGCGCGCCGGACGCCGACTACCCCGTCGTCGTTCCGTCCCTCCGGCGCAGTCTCGAAGCCTACGATGCGCGCCCGCTCCTCGTCGCGGCGACGCGCCCCGACGCGATCCCGGAACCCCTCGCCGAAAGCATCGACGGGTTCATCTACGCGGGCGCCGAGGTTCTGACGATCCTCGAAGCTTTTCAGACCCGGCTCGGCATCCGTTCCGGGGGAGACGAAAGCTGAACCGACCGCGCTCCACCCTCCCGAATCATGCGCCCAGACTTCTCGAAGATTGACTATCGCCCCGACGCCGTTTCGGACGCGCCCCCGGACGCGCCCTCATGGATGACGGCGGAGGGCATCCCGGTGCGACGCGTGTTCACCGAGTCGGACCTCGAGGGCATGGAACACCTCGCCTTCGCCGCCGGGATCCCGCCCTTTCTAAGGGGTCCGTACGCCTCGATGTACACGGTCCGACCGTGGACCATCCGCCAATACGCGGGCTTCTCCACGGCGGAGGCCTCGAACGCCTTCTACCGCCGAAACCTCGCCGCCGGACAGAAGGGTCTCTCCGTCGCCTTCGACCTGCCCACCCATCGCGGCTATGACTCCGACCACCCGCGCGTGGTCGGGGACGTGGGGAAGGCCGGCGTCGCCATCGACACGGTCGAGGACATGAAAATCCTCTTCGACGGCATCCCGCTCGACCGCATGTCCGTCTCGATGACCATGAACGGGGCCGTGCTCCCCGTGCTCGCCTTCTTCATCATCGCCGCCGAAGAGCAGGGCGTGCGCCCCGAACAGCTGACCGGGACCATTCAGAACGACATCCTCAAGGAGTTCATGGTCCGGAACACGTACATCTATCCGCCGGAGCCGTCGATGCGGATCGTGGGCGACATCTTCGCCTTCACGTCGCGGCACATGCCGCGCTTCAATTCGATCTCCGTGAGCGGGTACCACATTCAGGAGGCGGGCGGCCCGGCGGACCTCGAGCTCGCGTACACGCTCGCCGACGGGCTCGAATACCTCCGAACGGGATTGAAGGCGGGACTCGAGATCGACGCCTTCGCACCCCGCTTCTCGTTCTTCTTCGGCATCGGGATGAACCATTTCATGGAGATCGCCAAGCTCCGGGCGGCGCGGATGCTGTGGGCGAAGATCGTGAAGGCCTTCGATCCGGAGAACCCGAAGTCGATGGCGCTCCGGACGCACTGTCAGACCTCCGGGTGGAGCCTCACGGAGCAGGATCCCTTCAACAACGTCGCGCGGACGTGCATCGAAGCGCTCGCCGCCGCGCTCGGACACACGCAGTCGCTCCACACGAACGCCCTCGACGAGGCCATCGCGCTCCCGACCGACTTCTCCGCCCGCATCGCCCGCAACACGCAGCTCTATCTTCAGCAGGAAACCGACCTCACGCGCGTCATCGACCCGTGGGGCGGATCGTACTACGTGGAATACCTGACGCACCACCTCGCCCGGCGCGCGTGGATGCTCATCGAGGAGGTGGAGGCGCGGGGCGGCATGACGAAGGCCATCGAGGCCGGGTTGCCGAAGCTCCGCATCGAGGAGGCCGCCGCCCGGCGTCAGGCGCGCATCGACACCGGCAAAGAGGTCATCGTGGGGGTGAACCGTCACCGGCTCGAACACGAGGCGCCCCTCGACATCCTCGAAGTGGACCACGCGGCGGTGCGGGAGCAACAGATCGCCCGTCTGCATAGAATCAGGGCCGAGCGCGACGCCCGCGCCGTGGAGAAAGCCCTCGACGCGCTCACCCGGTGCGCCGCCACGGGCGAAGGCAACCTCCTCGCCTTCAGCGTGGACGCCGCACGCGTGAGAGCCACCCTCGGAGAAATCTCTTTCGCCATGGAAAAAGTCTTTGGACGATACGAAGCCGACATCCGGTCCGTCTCCGGCGTATACGCCGCCGAGGCGGGCGAAGATGAGGACTTCGTGCGCGCCCGCCGCCTCGCCGACGCGTTCGCCGAGCTCGAAGGCCGCCGCCCGCGCATCCTCGTCGCCAAGCTCGGACAGGACGGACACGACCGGGGCGCGAAGGTCATCGCCACGAGCTTCGCCGACCTCGGCTTCGACGTGGACATCGGGCCGCTCTTTCAGACGCCGGAGGAAGCCGCCCGGCAGGCCGTCGAGAACGACGTGCACATCCTCGGCATCTCCAGCCTCGCCGGCGCGCACAAGACCCTCGCGCCGAAGGTCATCGAGGCGCTCCACACGCTCGGGCGCGACGACATCATGGTCGTCGTCGGCGGCGTCATCCCGGCGCAGGACTACGAGGCGCTCTATGCGGCGGGCGCCTCGGGCATCTTCGGTCCCGGCACCGTGGTCTCGAAGGCCGCTCAGGAGATCCTCGAAGTGCTCATTGCCCGCCTGCGCTCCGAACACGAAGCGCCCGACGCATCCTGACCCCACCATTTTTCACGAAGGAACGTTTTGCCCAGAGACGAGGGAAAACATTCGAACGACGACGCGCTCCGGGTCCGACCGGGCGTGGAGGAGCAGCCGTCGATCAACCCTGAACTCGGGAAGAAGAGCCGTCGGCGCGCGCTTTCGGTCGAGGAATACGTCTCCGGCATCCGGGCGGGCGACCGCGTGGCGCTCGGTCGCGCGATCACGCTCATCGAGAGCACGCGCGAGGACCATCAGCGCCGGGCGCAGGAGATCATCGAGCGGTGCCTCCCGTTTTCGGGAAAGAGCATCCGCGTGGGCATCACCGGCGCGCCGGGCGTGGGCAAGAGCACGCTCATCGAGGCGCTCGGCCGCCGGCTGACCGCGCGCGAACACCGGGTCGCCGTGCTCGCCATCGACCCGAGCAGTACCCGCACGAAAGGCAGCATCCTCGGCGACAAGACGCGCATGAGCCGCCTCGCCGCCGACCCGAACGCCTTCATCCGCCCGAGCCCGAGCGCCGGCTCCCTCGGCGGCGTCGCCCGCCGCACCCGGGAGACGATCATCCTGTGCGAAGCCGCCGGGTACGACGTCGTCTTCGTCGAAACGGTGGGTGTGGGACAGTCGGAGACGACTGCGCATTCGATGGTCGATTTCTTCCTTCTGCTCGTGCTCGCGGGCGCGGGCGACGAGTTGCAAGGCATCAAGCGCGGCATCATCGAGATGGCCGACGCCGTGGCGGTCACGAAAGCCGACGGCGACAACCGCGAGCGCGCGGAGACGGCCCGGGCGCAACTTCGAAGCGCCCTCCGGATGTTTCCCCCGCCACCCTCCGGATGGCGTCCCCCCGCCCTGACCTGTTCGGCTCGCACCGGGGCGGGCCTCGAGACGCTCTGGGAGACCATCGAAGCCTACCGCGCCCATGCGACCGAGACCGGCTTCTTCGAGAAGCACCGGCGGGAGCAGGCGCGCCACTGGATGATGCAGACCATCGAACACCGGCTCCGCGCCGACTTCTTCTCCCATCCGAAGGTCATGGAAGCCCTCGGCCCGCTCGAAACGGCCGTGGTCGAGGGGCGGATGAGCCCGTTCGTCGCGGCGCAGCGGCTGCTCGCCGTCTATGCGGAGGTCGGCCATGCGAACGCCTGAGGCGGCGCGGGCGTTTGTGGCGCGGCGACTTCCCGGCTTTGAGCCGACGGGCGCCCGCCCGCTCCATGGGGGCAACCTCAACTACGTGTGGCGCGTGGCGGGTCGCGAGGGGTCGGTCGTCGTCAAGCACGCCCCGCCGTTCATCGCCCGCGCGCCGGAGATCCCTCTCGACCCTTCGCGCCTCGCTTTCGAAGCCCGCGCGCTCGAAGCCTTCGGCGACGGCGGCGCCCTCGCCGCGCTTGCCCGCGAGGCCGTCCGCCCGCCCCGCCTGCTCGCCTTCGACGCGGACGCCCTCGTCATGGAGGACGTCGGCGAAGCGCCCGACCTCGGCGCGTGGCTCCGCTCCTCCTCCCGCACGCCGCACGCCGCGCGCGAAGCCGGTCGCACCCTCGGCGCCTTCGTCGGGAGCCTGCACCGGACGACCTTCGGAGACGAACGCCTCGCCGCGGGCTTCCGGAACCGCGCCATACAGAAGAGCCGGCTCGACGTACAGTACCGCGCCGTCGCGGAGATGTGCGGGAAAGGCGGCGCGCCGGACGCCCCGGCCCTCGGCGCGACCGCCGTCGCTCTCGGCGAAGCGCTCCTCGCCCCCGGTCGATGTCTCCTCATGGGCGACCTCTGGCCCGCCTCGATCCTCGTCACGCCCGAAGGGATGCGTCTCATCGACTGGGAATTCGCGCATTTCGGACGTCCGCTTCAGGACGTGGCCCACCTCGCCGCGCACCTGTGGATGCACGCCCGCCGCGCCCCCGACGCCGCCCGCGCCGACGCCGCCCGCACGCTTCTCCGCGCGTTCCTCGAAGCCTACCGACGCGCCCTCGGCCCCACCCGCGCCCCGCTCTTCGACGCCGACGAGCTCCGGGGATGCGCCATACACTTTGCGTGCGAGATCCTCGTCCGCACGACCGGGCCATTCCGGGACGGCTACCTGTATGACGACCTCCCCTCCGGAGCGCCCGCGATCCGCGAGGCCGTCGCCGTGGCCGCCGAACACCTCCGCCACCCGGACCGCGTGGACACGTTTGCGACGCTCAGGCCATAGGCTCGCTCAAACGCCCACCCGTCACTCCGGCTTGCCGAGCACTTCGACGGCGCGACGGAGGCGGCGCAGGCACGTCTCCTTGCCGAGCGTCTCCATCATCGCAAAGAGACTCGGGCCGAAGGTGACGCCGCTGAGCGCAAGCCGCACCGGGTGAATGATGCGCCCCGCGCCGACGCCCTTCTCCTCGGCCAGCGCGCGAAGGGCCGCCTCGACGGATGCCTCATCGAACCTCTCGAGCGCTTCGAGCCGGTCCGCATACGCCGCGACGAGGTCCGCCGCATCCGCCTTCCACCGCTTCTTCACGCCCTTCGGATCGTACGTGGTCGGATCTTCGAAGAAATACCGTGCTGCCGTTGCGAGGTCCTTCGCGAAAGAGATGCGTTCCCGCATGAGCCCGACGACGCGCCGAAGGTAGGCCTCGTCCGTCGTGATGCCCTCTTTTTCGAGATAAGGCCGCACCTTCACGATGAGCTCATCCGGAGTCATCATCCGGAGGTACTGCTCATTGTACCACCGGAGCTTGTCGAGGTTGAATTGCACGCCGCTCGACCCTACCCGCTCGATGGAGAACGCCTCGACCAGTTCGGGCAGGCGGAAGATTTCGCGCTCGTCCCCGGGGTTCCATCCGAGAAACGCGAGGAAATTGATCAGCGCTTCCGGCTCATAGCCCTCTTCCCGATATTGCCGAACCGAGACGGGGATGCCCATTTTGTCGGCGTTCCGCTTCGAGAGCTTGCCTCCGGCGGGGCTGAGGATGAGTGGGAGATGCGCCATCTCCGGCGGCTCCCACCCGAGCGCGCGATACATGAGGACGTGCTTCGGTGTGGAGGGCAGCCACTCCTCGCCCCGAATGACGTGCGTGATGCGCATGAGGTGATCGTCCACGACGTTGGCGAGGTGATACGTCGGCATCCCGTCCGACTTGACGAGCACCTGATCGTCGATCTCCCCCGTGGCGAACGTGACCTCGCCCCGAATGAGGTCGTGAAACGTCACCGTCTCACCGGGATCGACCTTCAGACGGACCACGTGCGGCTCCCCCCCCGCGAGGCGCCGCCGGACCTCCTCGGCGGGAAGCGTGAGGCTGTTCGTCATGTGGACGCGCGTCACGGCGTCGTACTTCGGCGAAGGGTTCTCGGGCGTGGCGCGTTCTTTCCGCATACGCTCGATCTCCTCGGGCGTGTCGAAGGCGTAATACGCGCGACCGGCCTCGAGGAGCGCGCGGGCATACCGGTCGTATACTTCCTTTCGTTCCGACTGATGATACGGCGCGTGCGGGCCGCCTTTCCCCGGCCCCTCGTCATAGTCGAGCCCGGCCCATGCGAGCGATTCGAGAATGTCGGCCTCGGCTTCCTCCACGAACCGGCTCCGGTCGGTGTCCTCGATGCGGAGGACAAAGCGCCCGCCGTGTTTCCGGGCGAAGAGGTAATTATACAGCGCCGTGCGCAGCCCGCCGATGTGGAGCAGCCCCGTCGGGCTGGGCGCGAAACGCACGCGCACGGTGTCCTGGTCAGCCATGATCACTCATCGAGATGGTTCGTGGGGTTCCCGATTCGGGACGGAGATAATACGAACCCCTTCCGTCCCCTTTTCCCCCGACCCTGCCTTTCCACGCAGATTTGGGATGAAAAATGCGGGGCCCCTGCGCGGAGACCGGTTCCCTTTTCCGACACGCCCTCTCTCCAGAACGAACAAAGGCGCACCCCCCGAAGGAGATGCGCCCGGGAAAGGGGATGTCGCCCATCCGACCCCTCAAGGCTCCTCCGTCGCGATCTGTTTCGCCTCGATGGTGAGGCCGGGATAGAACACGTAGACGGCTTCGAACCGGCTCGGGGCAACTTCGAGGTCGACGAACTCCACACGCTCCTCTTCGCCGCGCACGGCCGCGCCGGTTTGATCATCGGGCGTGGTGGAGCCGGGCAGCATCACGCCGATGAGGAACAACGCGAGGGCCACGATGACCGCTGAGCGGAGCGAGACGGGCGTGCGCAGGTTCCACAGAGGACGGCGGTCGGAGGCCCGGTCCACACGGAGGCTCACCGTTTTGTGCCGGGCAAGTCTCTCGAAAAAGGCATCGTCCACCGAAGGCGGCACCACGAGGTATTCCTGCCGGCTCATGCGCCGGAACCGGAGCACCGCATCGAAGCGGCGACGGCAGGAGGCGCATACGGAGAGATGCGCGAAGAGGAACGGCTGCATCTCCACGGAGAGCTCGCCGTCGAGGTACAGGTTCAGCGCCTCCTCCATAGCGCCCCGGCACGGAGACGCCCCGGTGGGGGCCGGCATTGAAGTATCCATGATCTATCCCGATGTTTACTTTTCAGAGGAGCGGCGCGTTCAGTCGTTCGCCGCGCCGCGCGAGAGGGCGGCGCGCTCCTCGCGGACGGCCGGCGCCATGAACGCGGCCAGTTTTCGCCGCGCCTTGAACAGCCGCGACTTGACGGCGCTGAGGCTGCTCCGGGTCACTGCGGCGATCTCTTCATAGCTCAGGTTCTGGTATTCCCGGAGGATGATCACTTCCCGGTAATCCGGCTTGAGTTGCGCCAGAAAGCGGGTCACCATCTCGACCTGTTCGCTCTTCTCCATCCGGGCGCCGGGCGTGTCGGCGCCGGACACGGGCGGCGTCGCCTCGTCGAGCGGCACGTGACGCGTGGTGCGCCGCAGATGGTTCAGACACTGATTCCGCGCAATGGTGAAGAGCCATGCCTTGAAGGACGAGGTCTTCATGAGGCGGTCCCGGTTCTCATAAAGCCGGAGAAAGGTCTCCTGCATCACGTCCTGAGCAACGGGCTTGTCGAGGAGCATCTTGACACAAAAGGCGTACACGGGAGCCTTGTATCGGTTGTAGAGTGAGACGAAAGCAAACTCGTCTCCCGCCTGAAAGGCTTCGATCAGGACCTTGTCGTCCATCTGCATCGCGTCTGTCCGTTGATTTCCCTGGCGCCGGTCATCAATCTGTTCTTAATGGACCGGACCGCAGCGCAAAAGTTGCCGTTTTTCGAGTTTTCGAATCAAAACATCGCCTCGCAAAGAATCAAAGCGGGCCTATCTCGGTAAGAGGCGACCGACGCAACAGCCCTGCATCGTCGGGATTTATTGCTTGCGGATCAGATCAATAATGTCAGAGACCCGCCACTGTCCACAAAACCACACAAGGATTCATGCGCACGCACAGGAACGTCCATCGCTCGATACTGCTGACTTTCACGGGCCTGATCGCCCTTTTGCTCGTCGGATGCAGCGGCCCTCGGGAAATGACCCCTCCGACGAACGATCCCCCCTCGGACGTCGTCGCGCTCTTCGACGGCGGCGTCGTCACGCTCGACGAGTTCGAGACGCAATACGCGCGCTCGGTGGGCGGTCGT
Organism: Rhodothermales bacterium; assembly: GCA_026984335.1. Lineage (GTDB taxonomy): Bacteria > Bacteroidota > Rhodothermia > Rhodothermales > ISCAR-4553 > JALSSK01. Next base: position 21,166 of record JALSSK010000492.1, on the reverse strand, counting down.
GCGGCAGCCGCCGATGACTCCCTCTCGGAATATCAGGACTTTCTCAAGCGCTATCTGGACTTCCGGCTGAAAGTACAGGCGGCGAAGGATGCCGGCCTCGACCGGGACTCGTCGCTTCAGACGGAGATTGCCCGGTATCGCAATCAGCTGGCCCGGCCCTATCTGCTCGAACAGCGGGTCACCGATCCGTTGCTTCGCGATCTGTACGAGAAGAGGAAAGAGGTCGTTGACGCCAGCCACATCTTGATTCGCCTGGCTCCGAACGCTTCGCCCGAGGATACGCTCGAGGCCTACCGCCGGATCGCCGCCCTCCGCGACTCGGTGCTTCAGGGCGTCGACTTCGGAGCGCTCGCCTATCGTCACTCCGAAGATCCCTCTGCGCAGAGCAACGGCCTCGGCGCGCGCGGGCGGCTCGGCTATTTCTCCGGCGGTCGCATGGTCAAGGCCTTCGAAGACGTCGCCTTCAAAACGCCCGTCGGTCAGGTCTCCGAGATCTTCCGTTCTCCGTACGGCTACCACCTCGTCTACGTCCACGATCATAAAGCGAAGCCGAACGACATCCGCATCGCCCACATCATGATCCGCATTAAGGGGAACACGGCTGCCGACACCCTGGCCGCCCTCGCCCGTGTGGACTCCGTCCGCGCCCTTCTCGCCGAGGGCCGGGACTTCGCCGAGGTGGCGAAAGAGTACTCCGAGGACATGGGCAGCGCCCGCGCCGGCGGCGACCTCGGCTTCGTCTCCTACGACAGCCGCCTCATCGAGCCCCTGAAATCGACCGCCTTTGCCCTCGAGCACGTCGGCGACCTTTCGGAGCCCGTCCTGAGCCGTTTCGGCTACCACATCATCAAGCTCGTCGAGATCCGCGAACCCCGCTCGTTCGAAGCATCGAAGGAGGATCTGAAGGCGGCGCTCGCCCGTCTCCCCCGCTCCACCGAATCCATGAGAAAGTTCGCCGCCCAGATCCGTGAACGCGAAGGCGACCGCCTCGACACCGCCCTCGTCTACAGCGTCTTCGACACCACTTCGTCCGACTCCGTCTTCGTGGTGTTCTCGCGGGGCGGCCTCCCCGACTCCCTCCTCGCCCTCAAGTTCGCCTCCATCGGCGACTCGACGTACACCCTCGGCGAACTGATCGCATTCACGCAAAAGAACACGGTCCCCCGCCAGCAGGATGCGCGCAAGATGGTTCTTCAGGGAATCAATACGTTCCTCGACGACCGGGCCGTCGACGTCGAAGTGAGCAAGCTCGAAGAACGGGACCCGGACTTCCGGGCTACGATGGACGAGTTCCGCAACGGCCTGCTGTTGTTCCGTTTGATGGAAGACTCCGTCTGGACAGCCGCTGCGCAGGACTCAGCCGCGCTCCGCTCGTACTACGAGGCGCACGCGGAAAAATATCGTTTCCCGGACCGCACCCGGATCATCAGTTTCTACAGCGCCTCGGACTCGTTGCTGAACGCCCTGGGCGCGCAGCTCGATGCCGGAATGTCCGTCGCCGACGTCGAGGCGTCCGTCCTGTTTGATCCCGACCATAACCTGAGCGTGGACACGACCTTCGTCGAAGGGCCCACCAATTCGGTCTTCGACCAGGCCTTCGACCTGGAGCCGGGCGCGCATACGAACGCCGTACCGTACACGAAGGGCTTCATTTTGATGGTGAATGACGGTGTGGAGCCTGCCCGGGCCAAATCCTTTGAAGAAGCGCAAGCCGAGGTGATCAACGATTACCAGAAAGTGCTCGAAGACCGGCTTCTGGCCCGACTCCACCAGCGGTATCACGCGCGGCTGTTTCCCGAGCGCCTCACGCGCGCCTTCCAACATGAACCGACCGACAGTGCCTCCTCTGCTTCTTCCACCCAATAGACGCTCCGCCTGGTTCTTCCCTTTCGTCTTTGCGTGGGTCACGCTCCTCCTCGCCGGGTGCGGGCAGGAAGCGACGAGGCCGGACTATGTGGCGCGCGTGGGGGACCGTTACCTGACCCGGGACGAGCTCGCGGCGGCTCTCGAATCGCTCCCGTTCCTTCAGGATTCGACGGAGGCCCAGCAACAGATCATCGAGCAGTGGGTCAACAACGAGCTCCTGTATCAGGAAGCCCGACGGCGCAGGCTTCGCAACGATCCGGAAGTGCGGCGTCTTCTCGAAGAGAACGAACGCTCCGTGCTCATCAGCGCGTACGTGAACCGGCTCTTTGAGGATGAAGCGACACCTCCCTCGAAGGAGGCGCTTCAGGCATACTTCGAGCAGCACCGGGACCAACTGCGGCTCCGCGAGCCCTTCGTTCGCGTCCGCTATCTCTCGAACGCCCACGTCGACTCGGCGATGGCCGCCCGTCGCGCCTTGCTCCGGATCGACCGGACGCCGGATCCCGACTCCGCGTGGGCCGCCCTCGCGCGCCGGTACGCCGACGACCCCGACGGCGTGCTCGGACTCTCCCGGTCCTACTTTCCCGAGAGCCGCCTCTTCACGGCGCAACCCGCGATTCAGGAAGAACTGCGGGGGCTCTCGAAAGGCGACGTCTCTCCACTGATCGAGTACGACGGCCTATACCACGTGCTCCAACTCGTCGACCGGGCGCCGCCGGGCGCCGTGCCCGAACTGGCATGGATCGAAAACGAGCTGAAGCAACGGCTCACCATCGAGGCGCGGAAACAGATGTATGCCCGTCAGGTTCAACGCCTGAGAAATGAAGCGCTGGCCCGGGAGAACCTGGAGATCAACTAAGGCCACACGCCCTCCTCGCCCCGCGCGCCATGCACGCGCTTCGAGCCGCCGTCTTACTCCCCTTCGCGCAATATGCGGCTCGTCCGCGCGTTCCTTTTCCTGCGGGTTCGATCGGCCGCCGCGTCGGTCCTTCCCCCTTGCGTTGACTTATCCCAGCTCAAATGAAGTTTTTTCCCTCCGTCTTCGGCCTCCTCTGCGCGCTCCTGCTGAGCCTTCTCGCCGCGCTCCCTTCCCGCGCCCAGGAGAGCAGGGTCCTCGATGAGATCGTGGCCGTCGTCGGCGACCAGATCATCCTCCGTTCCGACGTGGACGGCTTCGTGGCCGGGCTCCTTCGGCAACAAAAGCTGCCCTATTCAAAAGACCTCTGGAACGACGCCCTCAACCAGATGATCAATGAGAAGGTCCTGACGATCCATGCCAAGCGGGACACCACCATACAGGTGACCGATGCCCAGGTGGAACAGTCCCTCGACCAGCGCATCCAGCAAATGACCGCGCAGCTCGGGAGCCAGCAACGCCTCGAAGAACTTTACGGCAAAAGCATCATCGAGATCAAGGCCGACCTCCGGGAAGAGTTTCGGGACCAGATGCTGGCCGAGCAGCTTCGCAACCGCAAGCTTCGCGAAGTCAAGATCACCCCGAGCGAGGTGAAGGAATGGTTCAACCGCTTCCCCACCGACTCGCTGCCCATGTTCCCCGAAGTCGTCCGCCTCTCCCACATCGTGCGCTTCCCCGACGTGAGCGATGAGGCGCGCGAGGAGGCCCGGGAGATCATTTCCGCGATCCGAGACTCCATCGTGGTCGGCGGCGCCTCGTTCGAAGAGATGGCCCGACTGTTCTCCGACGATCCCGGTTCAGCGGCCAATGGTGGGCGATACGAGAGCATGAGCCTCAAAGAAGTCGTGCCCGAGTTCGCCGCCGTCGCCTCTCGCGCGCCGGTCGGACAGGTCTCTCAGGTCTTTGAGACGCAGTTCGGGCTTCACATTCTCCGGCTCAACAAACGCCTCGGAGACGTCATCGATTACAACCATATCCTCATCGCTTTCGACGAGAGCAAATCCGACCCGACGGAGGCCATCGCCTTCCTCACCGCCGTGCGGGACTCCATCCTGACCCTCGACCTCCCCTTCGAGCTAATGGCGCGCCGTCATTCACAGGAGAAAGCCTCCGCGATGCGCGGCGGACGCGTGCTCGACCCGCAGTCCGGCGAGCGCGACCTGGTGCTCGCCGCTCTGGGCCCGGATTGGCGGACGACGCTGAGCAATCTCGACGTGGGCGAGGTCAGTGAGCCGGCGCCCGTGGAGCTGCTCAACGGACGCCGCGCCTACCACATCGTCAAGCTCGAACGCCACACGCCCGCCCATCGCGTCAACATCGACACCGACTATGAGCTTATCCAGCAGTACGCGCTTCGGGAAAAGCAGAATCGCGTGCTCGGCCAATGGTACGACCGGCTCCGCAAAGAGGTCTACATCGACATCCGGGGGGAGGCTTCGAACGACCCCATGGCGCGAAACTGAGCGCCTGGATGCGACACGAAACAAAGCGTTCCTCCTCCCGAATGACTCGATTTCGCCCCCACCTCATGGGCAGATCCTGACGGTCCGGTCTTTTTCCCCGCATTGCTTATTCATCCTTTAACCCCAGGCCAGGCATGGCGCAAGCTGAGCAGACGACAACCTCTCCCACGGAACTCGCGGCCCTTCAGACCGGCTATCGCCGCCTGCGCGAGGAGATCGGCAAGGTCATCGTCGGACAACAGGACATCATCGAACTCGTTTTCGTCGGCCTGATCTGCCGGGGACATGCGCTGCTCGTGGGCGTGCCGGGTCTGGCCAAAACGCTGTTGATCCGCACGCTCGCCGATGCGCTCCACCTTCGCTTCAATCGTATCCAGTTCACCCCGGACCTCATGCCGGGCGACATCACCGGCACGGAGATCATCGAAGAAGACGCCTCGACCGGCCGTCGTCGGTTCAAGTTCGTGCGCGGCCCCATCTTCGCGAACGTGATCCTCGCCGACGAGATCAACCGCACGCCGCCGAAGACCCAGGCGGCCCTGCTCGAAGCCATGCAGGAGCATCACGTCACCGCCGCCGGCAACACCTTCGTGCTCGAAGAACCGTTCTTCGTCCTCGCCACGCAGAACCCCATCGAACAGGAGGGCACCTATCCCCTCCCCGAAGCCCAGCTCGACCGTTTCATGCTCAACCTCTGGCTCGACTACCCTTCGTTCGACGACGAGGTGCGCATCGTCCGCAACACCACGAGCGCCCGGGACGCGCGCGCCGAGGCCGTCATAACCCGAGAAGACCTCATGCGCTACCAGCAATTCGTACGGGAAGCGCCCGTGGCCGACAACGTGATCGAGTATGCCGTCTCGCTCGTGGGGAAAACCCGCCCGGGGCGTGAGGGCGCCCCGGAGTTCGTGACCAATTACCTGAGCTACGGGGCCGGGCCGCGCGCCTCCCAGTACCTGATCCTCGGCGCAAAGGCCCTCGCCCTGCTCGACGGCCGTCTCACCCCCCTCATCGCCGACGTGAACCGGATGGCCGTCCCGGTCTTGCGCCACCGGATCGTGCCGAACTTCAACGCGGAAGCGGAAGGCATTTCCACCGTGGATCTGATCGAGAGGCTGCTCTCGGAGCCGGCTCGTTAATCCGGGACCATCGCCCGGCAAGCCGCCCCGCACGATCGATCTCGTTGCGCTTACCGAGCGCCTAAAAGAACTTGAATCCGGGAGAGACGAAGTTGGGGCTATACATCCCCAGGAAGAACGGCCCGTAGGCGATCAAGATGAGGACGATTGCCACGGCGACCCAGAGCTTCAGGTTATCATAACGCACTTCCCAGCCGGACAATTTCGGCGCCGTGAGCGTCTCCGACCACGGAATATCCCGCGGCGCCCCGCCTTTCTTCCCGAAGAAGATCGTCATGGCGATAATCACGAAGAACAGCAGCAGACCGACAAACATTAAGCTCCCGCCGATTCCCGTGAGCACGCCGCCCAGGTCCCATTCGATGTTGTTATATCCCGCCTGTACCCGGTAGATGCGGCGCGGCATTCCATGAAGCCCGGCATCGGCCATCCCCCTGGCAAATATCAGAACTCCGACGAAATACGTCCACGAGGAAACCAGCGCCAGCCGGGTGTTCCAGAGCTTGCGCCCGGTCAGGTAGGGGATGAGCCAGTAGGCTACGCCGACGAGCGTCAGGGCAACGGCGCTGCCGACGGTCATGTGAAAGTGACCGGGAATCCACGTCGTGTTGTGAATGACCTGATTCATGGTATAGCTCGCATTGATCAACCCCGTGATGCCCCCGAACACGAAAGCGATCATGGCAAGCAATTGAGCCAACACCGAGGGATTGGACCACGGCAATTTCTTGATCCATCCAAGCAGCCCGCGACCTCCATGGTTGCGCCCCCCCATCTCCAGCGAAGCCGCCACCGAAAAGGCCGTCGCCAGACTCGGAAAGAATACGCCGAAGGTGAGAATGGCATGCACGAACTTCATCCCCTGCGAAATACCCGGGTCGGTGTATTGATGATGAAAACCCGTTGGGATGGAGAGGAGGAGAAAGAGAATGAACACGAATCGGGTGAGGGAATCGCTTATGATTCGTCCGCCCACCTGCTTGGGTATCAGGAGGTACCACGAGACATAAGCCGGCAAGAGCCAGGCATACACGATGGCGTGCCCCGTGAACCAGAAAAGGGTGCGATTGAGCAGAGGATCGGTCTTTTCGAGCCATCCCACACTCCAGGGAATCAGAAAAGCCAACAGATTGACGGCGTCGGGCAGCGAAGCCAGGAACCACATGAGATAGCTCGTCAGACAGACGAACGCCAACAGCGGAATGCGTAGACCGGGATTTTCTTTGCGCCAGGAAACGTAAACCACGAGCATGTTTGCGAGCGCCAACCACGTGCTCACCACGACCAGCACCACGCCCAGATAGAACGTCACGTGGGCCTGAAGGGGGGCGTAGGACGTGTACAACACACTCGCTTTCCCGGAGGCAATCGAGTAAATCAGGAGCATATTACCGAGCGCAAGAGCGCCCAGCGATGCCCAGAGCAGTCCCTCGTTGAGCTTGCGCGCGAACGCTCGCGCCACGAGAAGCGGAAGAAAGGCGTTGGAGAACGAGAACGTGAAGACGATCACATTCGCCACCCCGTGGGCCGTCAACCCCTGATAATAGCTCCTCAGAAACGGAAAGAATTTGAGGATGTCGATGTCGGCATAAGAGAGGGCCTGGGCCAGTCCGTGAAAGATACCGGCCGTGAGCGCCAGGTATCCGATGTAGATGGTCCATCGAAGAGCTCTCAATTGACGCTCGGGAAGCTGAAATCCGGCAGGGTTTAGAACGGTGGCAGCTGCCGTCGTCGTGGTTGCGCTCATGGTCATACCCAAGATCTTTATTCAGCGATAACCTTTCCGTGCATGAAATGGTGACCCACCCCGCAATATTCATGGCAGATCAGCAGATGCTCACCCGGCTCTTTGAACGTATACACGTTTTTCGAGACCTGACCGGGGATGAGCATCATGTTGATGCGGGTGCCTTCGATATTGAATCCGTGAATCACATCGCGCGAACTGCCGACAAAAGTGATCTCGGCGCCGGCAGGCACACGGATCTCCGACGGCTCATAGCCGAAGGCATAGGCGCGCACGACGACCTCATAGGCATTCGGCCCCGTTTGACGCACCCCTGGTTGATCGAAGGGCGGCGTCGAATTGAGCCGGGCGGGATCAAGGATCCCCGCCCGGCCCGGTAAGTGAATGCCCATAGCGAGGGTCGCATATACGAGCGCGCCGAGACAAAGGATCAGCAGGATGACGCCGGTCGTCAAGAAAGACTTCTCATATACGAGGACTTTGCTCATAGCGCTAGCGGGTGATAAGCATGTAGTATACCGTGACCCAGAAACCGAGGATCATCATCAGAAAAATGAGCGTGAGGAACAGCGTGCCGGTTACGACGGGCTCCTCATGCTCCGAAAACGTCGGCTCCCTCGAGACATCCACCCCGGTAGCCGGAGCAAGCGCATGCAATTCCGCCGCCCCTTGCTCCACAGAGGGCTCGGCCGATCGGTTTGGAACGTTTTCCATGGTTCACACACGTACGATTATGCGGGGGATAGACGACAACAAAACACACGTCGGCAAAAACACGTCCCTAAGGGTTCCACTGCCTGACACGTTTCCCCAGGACCCTCCAGAGACCAAGCAAAATCAACAGAACGGGCGCCGAGAGCAGCAGACGATCTCCATGAACCTCTGCCGACATCAACTGATTCAACGTCTCCCAGAGATACCCGACGAGAGGAAAGCCCAGGATGACGAAGATCAACATGACGACGACGACCTCGACCCGGGAAGGGTTTTTGGCGGTGGACATGGGGTGCGGGGTTGAGGGATACCCGGCCTACAGACCAACCGGGCTCCGGATTGCGGAATGGTTTTTCGTGAATTTATCGGAAGAAATCTCCCCTTTGCATTGATAAAAGTCAAATTGGGAGAGCGGTTAGATTTTTTCTTCCCCATGCAGAATCTTTCGCATCCTTCCAGGATCTACGATGACGATCCTGGATCCTTCATACGATATCATACCCTCATCAAGCAATTGTCGAAAGGCCCGGGATAGGGTCTCGGGGACTGTCCCGAGATAACCGGCAAGGGTTTTTTTGGATACGGACAGATCCACTATTTTCCCATTAATTTTATCATCAAATATGGCATGATTCAGCAGATATAAAATCAGTCTTCCGGGAACGGACAGGAGCCCAACAGCTTCGAAATGATCAAGCACGCGTTCAATTCCATTACCCATGGATTGCATGAAGGCCTTGTATATGCCCGGCCGACTTTCGACCAATTCATCAATGATTTTTATGGGTAAGAAAAGAGCCCGAGTATCCTCGAGCGCCCTGGCCGAGAGCAAATATCGCCGGTTGGGTTCTCCTTTCACCATAGGTCCTTCCGCAAAAGATTCACCGGCATGCACGATGCGTATCACGATCTGGCGTCCGAAAGGACCATTCCTGTATAATTTGACGATTCCGGAGATAATGATGTAAACTCCCTGATAGGGATCTCCATGTTGAAAAAACAGGGCATGCTTCGAAAAAGACTTTACGGATGCCCCCCCCTTCACAAGGTCCGAACCTGCTGATTGCCCGTCCATAAAGAGGGGGTGCCTCGATAATATATCCTGGTCCTCTCTGGTCAATTTTATGTACCCATTTCTATGTTTCATGTGGAGTCACAGAGCACTCACGGAAGCTTACACCATCTCACATTAGTCTTCCCTCTACAAGGAATCATCCCGGCACGATTTCAACCGGATCATCGAAGTCTCGTTTGACCAGGTCCGAGTCACAAATCATCAATATTAAATGTCCCCTGCTATCCCATTGAGCCGGGAGGACGCAGCAAGCCTGCGCAACATTTAAGGACTCGAAAAGGGCGAAGTGCCCATGGTCTCGAACCATCGACGCCGTTCATCTCCGACATTTGCTTCGGAAACCAGTCATCTTCGACCCCGCTCAGAGACCTGTTTCCGCGCACAGTCCCATGAAGGGTTTCGCATCGAGAGGCTCACTCCGAAAACGCGCCGGGCATCAAACGCCCCGGAAGGCCTCCTTCCAAAATAGCTACGGGATATCAAATATGGCGCTCTCAGCCTTCCAATTTATCCGAAAGAATTATTTTGAGAACGTCCGGATTCGCCCGTCCACCGGTATTTTTCATGATCTGACCGAAAAAAAAGCCCATCAATCCTCTCTTCCCCTTCCGGTATGCTTCCACCTTTTCGGGGAACGCCGCCATCACCTCATCGACCAGGCCGGCAAGCGTCTCCCGGTCCGAGATCTGGTTGAGCCCGTGACGCTCGACGATCACTTCCGGATCTACGCCTTCGCTCATCATGAGCGTGAACACTTCCTTGGCGATGCGTCCGGAGATGACGCCCCGGTCGATGAGAGCGACGAGTCGGGCAAGATCTTTCGGACCTACGGGCAGTTCGTCCAGCGTGCGTTCTTTCCGCGCCCGGAGCAACTCGTGGATGATCCAGTTGGCCGCCCCCCGGGGGTTGTGGTGTGTTTCGAGGGCCTCTTCGAAAAAGCGCGCCAGCCGTTCCTCGGCGGCAAGCAAGGCAGCCTCATGAGCCTGGAGACCGTATTCGGACAGATATCGGGCATACCGCTCGCGTTGTGCGGGCGTGAACGCTTCGAGCGGATCGACGGCGCTCCCGCCGGATGAAGGCTTCGGCGGGCGCTCGGACGGTTCGGCCTTCCGGCGGGGTTTCTTCCCGTTCGTCGTTTTCGAGGCGGCGGCAATCTTCGCCCACGTGTCGCGCAGGGGCACGATCCGGTTGAAGACCAGCGCGTCGGGGGCAGAGTCGAGGGGGTCCGGCCAGAAATACCCCTGGCGTTCGAACTGATACCGCGTGCCCGCCGGGTCGCCGGTGACGCTCGGCTCGATGCGCGCGTCGGGGACGACGACCACGGAATCGGGGTTGAGGTGGGTCCGGAAATCCTCTTCACCGGCGTCGGGATCCGGAGCGTGGAAGAGGCGGTCGTAGAGACGCACCTCGGTGACGCGGGAGAGCGCGGCATCGACCCAGTGAATCGTGCCCTTCACTCTGCGGTTGGCCTGTGGTCTTCCGCTCAGCGTTTCGGGATCGTACGTGCACCGAAGCTCGACGATCTCGCCCTTCTCATCCCGGACCACCTCTTCGCATCTGATGATATAGGCGTATCGGAGCCGCACTTCCCTCCCCGGAGCGAGCCGGTGGAAACGCCGGGTCGGACGCTCCATGAAGTCGTCCCGCTCGATGAACAGCTCCCGGGAGAAGGGGACCTTTCGCACGCCCTCTTTCGGGACGTCGTGCGGCCAGTACGAGGCTTCGAGCCATTCGACTTCGTCTTCCGGGTAATTCGTAATCACCACCTTCAACGGGCGCAGCACGCACATCACCCGGGGCGCGCGGTAGTTGAGGTCGTCCCGGATGCTGTGCTCGAAAACGGCCAGGTCCACGCGGCTGTCCACCTTCGTCACCCCGATCCGCTCGCAGAAAGCACGGATTGCTTCAGGCGTCACCCCGCGGCGTCGGAGCCCCGAGATCGTAGGCATGCGGGGGTCGTCCCACCCGGAGACGCGCCCCTCCTCCACGAGCACCCGGAGCTTCCGTTTGCTCATCACCGTGTACGTCAGATTCAGCCGGGCGAACTCGTACTGACGCGGCCGCGGGTCGATGCCGAGTGTGTCGAGAAACCAGTCGTACAACTCGCGGTTGTTGACAAACTCGAGGGTGCAAATGGAATGCGTGATGCCTTCGATGGCGTCGGACTGCCCGTGGGCCCAGTCGTACATGGGGAAAATGCGCCATTCGTCGCCCCGGCGGTAATGGGTGGCGTGCCGGATGCGGTACATGAGCGGGTCGCGCATCTTCATGTTCGGCGAGGCCATGTCGATCTTTGCCCGGAGCACCTTCTCCCCATCGCCGAAGGCCCCTTCGCGCATGCGGCGGAAAAGGTCGAGGTTCTCCTCCACCGTCCGGTTTCGATACGGACTCTCCTGCCCCGGCTCGGTGACCGTCCCCCGCATCGCCCGGATCTCTTCGAGGCTCAGGTCGTCGACGTACGCCTTCCCCTTCTTGATCAGTTCGACGGCCCAGTCGTAAAGCTGCTCGAAATAGTCCGAAGCGTAAAACTCGCGCTCGCCCCATTCATAGCCGAGCCACCGGACGTCGCGCTTGATCGCTTCAACGTATTCGACGTCTTCCGTCTCGGGGTTCGTGTCGTCGAAGCGGAGATTGCAGACGCCGTCAAACTCCCCGGCGAGGCCGAAGTTGAGCACGATGGACTTTGCATGGCCGATGTGCAGATAACCGTTCGGCTCGGGCGGAAAACGCACCACGACCCGGTCGATCCGGCCCGTGCGAAGATCCTCCGCCACGATGTCGCGGATAAAGTTGCTCTTCTCGTCGCTTCCGCTCCGTTCCGATACGGGCTTCGCGCCTTCCTTTTCCGTAGGATCTCCGGCCATGCCTCGACGTCGTCTGGTTCAAAAAAGGCCTCGATGGGTTGAGGCCCCTTCAACGCTTCCCCCCATGAAAAGTCCCCCTGAAAAGTCCCCCCGGAACCATAATCCCGCTTCGTGATTGGAGGCGTTTTGTCCACCCGGCGCGATTGCGTACCTTTGCGTCCACGTTCGCGTCCCCGGAACCCATCATCAAGCCGTATGTCCCTTTTTTCAGCGATTCGAACCGTTCTCACCCTTGGCAGGGGGATCGTCCACGGGCTGCCGGATGCGACTGCCGACCGGGACCCCATCGCGTTGTTTGGGGCGTGGTTTGCCGCTGCGCGACGCTCCGGCATCCTGCTTCCGGAGGCGATGGCGCTCGCTACCTGCGGCGCGGATTGCCGCCCCTCCTCCCGCATGGTGCTCTTGAAGGATTTCGACGCGAACGGGTTCGTCTTTTATACAAACTATGAAAGTAGAAAAAGCCTCGAACTCGAAGCGAACCCACACGCTGCGCTCCTTTTCCACTGGGCCGTGCTCCAGCGTCAGGTGCGCATCGAGGGACCGGTGACGCGCCTCTCGCCCGAGGAATCGGAGGGCTATTTTCATTCGCGTCCGCGCGGGAGCCAGATCGGAGCATGGGCTTCGAAGCAGAGCCGCCGCCTCGACGAGCGCCGGGAGCTCGAAGCGCGCATGCAGGCATACGAGCGTGAGTTCGAGGGTCGGGACGTCCCGCTTCCGCCGTTCTGGGGCGGTTTTCGCGTTTTCCCCCGACGCATCGAGTTCTGGCAGGGACGAACGCACCGCCTTCACGACCGCCTCCTCTTCGTCCGTGAGGGCGACGCCTGGCAAGCCACCCGCCTGTATCCCTGACCCGGAGCACGCGGGCGCTCCCGCTGCGCTCCACCGTGCTCCGGGCATGCTCCCGCCCCCTTTATGAAACCCCGCGTCTCCGTCATCATCGTCTCCTGGAACGCGCTCCCGCTCCTGCGGCAGTGCCTTCCTTCCGTCGCGGCGACGCGGTACGACAACCTCGAGATCATCCTCGCCGACAACGCTTCCACCGACGGCTCCGCCGAGTGGGTGGGCCGGGCGTTCCCCCAGGTCAAGATCGTGCGCCACCCGGAAAACTGGGCCTTCTGCCGGGGCAACAATGAGGCCGTGGCCCACGCCACGGGCGCGTACGTCGTGTTTCTGAACAACGATGTGGAGACGCCGCCGGACTGGCTCGATCCCCTCGTGGACGTGATGGAGCGAAGCCCCGACGTGGGCGCGGTGCAACCGAAGCTCCTGCAGTACGAAGACCGCCGCCGCTTCGAGTACGCAGGAGGCGCCGGCGGCTACCTCGATCGCTACGGCTATCCCTTCACCCGGGGGCGCATCTTTTTCACGATGGAGGAAGATCACGGTCAATACGACGACGCCCGCGACGTCTTCTGGGCCACCGGCGCCGCCCTGCTCCTCCGCCGCGCGGCCCTCGACGACGTCGGTCTTTTCGACGAGCGCTTCTTCATGCACATGGAAGAGATCGACCTGTGCTGGCGGCTCTGGCGGCGCGGATGGCGCGTCTTCGTCGAGCCGAAAAGCGTCGTGCATCACATAGGCGGCGGCTCCCTCCCGCAGGGCGATCCCCGAAAGGTCTATTTCAACTTCCGAAACAACCTGCTCACCCTCTACAAGAACCTCCCGCCGTCGGCGTGGCTCCGGACGTTCCCCTTTCGCGCCGCCCTCGACGCCGCCGCCGCCCTGCGCGCCGCGCTCGGGAGACGCCCCGCCGAGGCCGCCGCCATCTTCCGCGCCTATCGGGACGCCCACCGTATGCGAGCTTTCTATCGGGATCAACGTCCGAACCCCGACGAGCCCCCCGTCCTCCCCCCCTATCGCGGGAGCATCGTGGTCGATTATTTCCTCCGGGGCCGCCGGCATTTCAGCGACCTGCCTCCGGAACGGTTCCGCCCCCCGTGGAACGCTCCGGAACGCATCGAGGCCCCACGAAAGATCCAGGCGAATGAGCCCGGCCGGGCAACCCCATGAACGAACGTCCGTACCGGTCCCTTGCGTCCCTCTCCCGAGGCTCCGGTATCTCGCATCAGTCGATTCCCTGCACCATTCCATCTCTGCCATGAAACGTTTTCCCTTCCTCCTTCCCCTCCTCTTGCTCGCATTCACCCTGAGCGGCTGTTCGTCCTCCCGAACCGCGCAAAACACGGCTCCGGAACCTGCTCCTAACGTTGCCGCCGATCTCGTCGCCCGTCACGTGGCGGCCCTCGGAGGTCTCGAAAAGCTCCAGTCGATCCAGACGCTCAAACGCATCGGGGACGTGCGCATGATGGGCATGGAGATGCCGCTCGTCATCTATCAGAAGCGCCCGGACAAGGTCCGCACCGAGGTGGAGATCCCGAGTATGAACATGGAGGTAATTACCGCTTACGACGGTGAAACGGGGTGGATGCTCAATCCCATGATGGGTTCGGATCCACAGACGATGACGCCCGAACAAACCCGGAACATGCTCAATCAGGTCGACATCGACGGTCCGTTGGTCAATTATGAGGCCAGGGGGATCACGATTGAGGATCTCGGCGAATCGGAGGCCGGCGGCAAGCCTGTACGGAAGCTCCGCCTCGTGCGCCCCGATGGCCCCGACGTCATCCTCTCCCTCGATGCCGAGACGTATCTCGTCGTCAAATCGGAGGGTCCGGGGAGTGATCCGCAGACGGGCGAAACCGTGACGACGGAGGTCTATTTCTCTGATTATCGCCCCGTAGAAGGCGTCATGATGCCGCACGCGCTCGAAGTGCATCTCCGCGGCGAAAAGTTTCAGGACATCTCTTTCACGGCCATTGTGGTGAATCCGGAGCTGAACGACCGTCTCTTCACGATGCCCGGAAAATAGCCCGGACGGATGAGGCCCCAGTCCGAAGGCGTCGTGCCGCGGGCGCTCGCAGCGCGTGCGGCCCGGCGCCCGGTTCGTGGAGACGAGATCGCTCGAAGCGAGGGACGAGGCGCAGGCGGCCCCGGCGTCATCCCAAAAAGAAGCCCGGTCCGAGGTCGTCGTCCGGATCGAGAAAGAACGTATGGCGACCCGTGAGATGCGCCCGCCCTTCCACTTCAGGGATCACCGCCGGATACGGCCCGAAGCGGGTGACCCGGGCGATCCGTACGGCGAACCGTGTGCCGAGGATGCTCTCGACGATCCGTTCGTCGCCGGCGGCCATCTCGCCGCGCGCATAAGCAAGCGCCGCCCGCCCGCTCACGCCCGTCCCCGTCGGCGAGCGGTCCACCTGCCCCTCGGCGAAGACACACACGTTTCGGCTGTGGGCGTCGGCGCTCTCCGGCGGCCCGGTGAAGATCACGCCATACAGAAAGCCGAGGTCCTCGTCGAACGGGTGAAGGATGCGCCGTGAGGTCATGATCGCGCGCTTGATCGCCATGCCGACTTCGATCAGACGCTGATGATCTTCGGGCACGCACCGGAGCCCCACCGCCGCGACGGGCACGTACGCATAGAATGCGCCCCCGAAGGCGAGGTCGTACCGGATCCGTCCCGGCCCCGGCACGTCCACTTCGGCATCGAGCGCGACGACGAACGACGGAACGTTGTGGAAAAAGACGCTCGTCACGCGACTGCCGGAGACGCGCGCGAAAGCGGTCACGGTCCCCGCCGGCGTGTCGATGCGGACGCTCGAGATCGGCTCCTCCGAGGCGACGAGCCCCGTTTCCACGGCCGCCTTCCCGAGGGCGATGACCGCGTGCCCACACATCGTGCTGTAGCCTTCATTGTGCATGAAGAGGGCGCCGAAATGCGAATCCGGCTGCACCGGCGGCGTGAGGATACAGCCGTACATCTCCCGATGCCCGCGCGGCTCCCACATGAGGGCGGTGCGGAGGGGATCGAGATGGGCCGCGGCATACCGGCGGCGCGCGAGCATGTCGTCGCCGGGCAGATCCGGATAGCCTCCGGTGACGATCCGAAGCGGCTCGCCCGCCGTGTGGTAGTCCAGCGTGGCGAGTCGAAGCCGGGAGGTCGGCGGCGTGAAGTTTTTCAGCGCGTCAAACATGGTTCGAGGCTCTTTCGGTGAAGGACGCGGGGGGCTCCCTCAGGGTCCGGCAAGCGTCGTCCGACGACGGGACCGGATTACGGCGAAGACCGAGACCAAAACGATCGCCATGCCGGTGAGGGCGAGGGGTGTCGGCATCTCGTCGAACAGGAAATAGGCGAGAACCGAAGCGAGGACAGGCTCCGTCAGGCCAAGCAAACCGAGAAGGGCCGCCTTGAAAAAACGGAGGGCGAAGTTGAACGAGCCGTGTCCGAGGAGTTGGGGGAAGAGCGCCATCAGGGCACAGAGTCCATAGAGCGAGAGGTCGTAACCGAACAGAGGCACGCCCCGGATCAACGCGACGGCTGCCGTGGTGAGGGCGGCGCACGTATAGAGCGGGAAGACGTACGCCGCCCAGGACGTTTGCCTCCGGAGGACGCGCCCGATGAGCATGTAGAAACACTGGAAGAGCACGGCCGCGAGCGCCAGCCCGTTGCCGAAGAGCGCCCCCGCCACACGATCCGGTCCCACCGTGTCGCCCCACGCGATGAGCGCCGTGCCGATCACCGCCGGCACAATCGAGACGATGACCCGGCGTGAGAGGCGTTCGCGGAGGATGAGGTAGCCGAAGACGGCGAGAAAGAGCGGGGTCGTCGAGACGATGACCGAGGCGCTTGCCACCGAGGTATGATACAGCGACTCGATCCATGTCACGAAGTGCAGGCCGAGCATGACGCCCGCCCCTGCGATGAGGAGCTTCTCTCGTCCGGTGAAGCGTCGCAATTCCGGCCCGATGCGGGGCAACGCGTAGGGCGCAAGCATCACGACGGCGAAGGCGGTGCGCCACGCGGCCACGGCCAGCCCCGGCATCTCGCCCGCAAATCGGACGAGGATGGCGCTGATCGAAAAGCTGAGGATGCCAAAGAAGAGAACGGGATAGACGAAGGCCGGTCGCGCTTCGTGATGATCGTCGGTCGCACGCATGCCTTTGTCCTCGGCTCGGAAAGCGCCGCATGCCCCGCCCGAAAGGGGACCCCGGCCCGGTCAGTCACGCAGGCGGAACTGATCCTGCTTCTCCAGCTCCCGGATGTCCCGGTCGATGCCGCGCCGCGCCAGAAAGAAGAACCCGTACGCGACGACCGGCATGAGCAGCGTGGCGATCCCGCCGGCGTCCGAGAGGAGCGGCAGGGCCTCGGAGGCATAAAGCCCGCCGAAGAAAACGATGAGAAAGAGCACCTCCAGCACCTGGACCGCCACCACGATCTTTCGCTGTCTTTTCAGGCCCGGCTTCAGTTTGTTCGGGAAACGCGGATCCTTGTGCAGGAAAATCGCCGCGAGCGCGAGCGCAGCCACCAGGCCGCCGAGGATCTGTACGGTCAGGCCATATCCGGGAAAGAGTTCCGTCGAAGGCATCTCCCACAGCCCCCGGAGCAGGGTCACCAGCGCCGTCAGGATGAGCGCGCCGAGCAGGAGATAGAGGGATTGAATACGTAGAATCATATCATAAAGTCCGGTTATCGATCAGGCCTCGAGATGCTTCTTCACCCGGTCGGCGACGACGGCGGTGTACTCGGTAGTCGTCGCAGAACCGCCCAGGTCGGCGGTGAGGTATTTCCCCTCGGCCAGGGTCTCATAGAGCGCATCCCGGATGGCGTCCGCCGCCCTGTTTTCCTCCAGGTGACGCAGCATCATCACGCCGGAGCGGATCACCGCCGTGGGATTGGCTTTGTTCTGCCCGGCGATGTCGGGCGCGCTGCCGTGGACGGCCTCGAAGACCGCATAGTCGTCCCCGATGTTCGCCCCCGGCACGATGCCCAGCCCGCCGACGAGCCCGGCCGCCAGGTCGCTGAGGATGTCGCCGAAGAGGTTCGTCGTCACGATGCACTCGTATTCCTGCGGACGCTGCACGAGCTGCATGCACATGTTGTCAATGATCCGGTCGTTGAACGTGAGCTCCGGATACTCCTCGGCTACTTCGCGCCCGATGTTCAGAAACATTCCGGAGGTCAGCTTCAGAATGTTTGCCTTGTGCACGAGCGTCACCTTCCGGTAGCCGTGTTTCCGCGCGTACTCGAAGGCAAAGTGGATGATGCGATACGAACCCGTACGGGAGATGCGGGCGATGGAGTCCGCGATCTCCAGCCGCTCATCGTAGTTCTCGATGCCCGAATAGAGCCCTTCGGTGTTCTCGCGAAAGATGACGAGGTTGACGTCTTTGAACGGCGTATCGACCCCGGGGATGCTTTTGCACGGACGCACGTTCGCATACAGGTCGAGTTTTTGCCGAAGCTGCACGTTGACGCTTTTGAACCCCTCTCCCACCGGCGTAGTGATCGGGCCTTTCAGGGCTACCCGATCTCTTTTGATCGCCTCCAGAATGTAATCGGGCAGCGGCGTTCCGTACTCTTTGAGCGCCGCCGTCCCGACCTTGTCACAGCGATCCCATCCGAAGTCGATGCCCGTGGCTTCCAGCACCTGAACGGCGGCGTCGATGACCTCGGGACCGATGCCGTCCCCGGGGAGCAAAGTGATTCTATAAGACATGTGTTGAGCTTCCGATTTAGGCTGGGTGAAGATGGAGGGGTGCGCGATGGTTACCGCAGCGCGATTTGGACGAACCGTCCGCCGCGGTAGAAAGGTAAGCTAAGCGCCGGGTGTGCACAAAAAAAAGCCCCGCCGGGGCGGGGCTTTCTCTTTTCGGAAATGTTCACACCGCGTCAGAGCGACACGAAACGCTTGGTCGAGTAGTTGATGCGAAGCGTGCCGGCTTCGCGCAACTCCTGTTGAACGTCCAGGACGATCCCCATCTCGGAGGTCTCGTCCACGCGGAGGGAGACGATCAGCTTCGGCGTTTCGTTGAGTTTCCGCCACATGATCGTGCGGATCACGCCGACGTCCTCGATGAGGGCGTCGTCGATCTGCACGGCGGTGTCCCCCAGACGATTATTGCCGAGCTTCTTCGGACCGATCCAGACGTAAGAGACCAGGCGTTTTTGCTCGATCTTCGAGATCGCTTCCGCCTGCGGCAGCTTCGTCCGAACCTGAACGGTCGTCTCCCGGAGCACGGTGCTGACCATGAAGAAGATCAGGAGCATGAAGATGATGTCCGGCATGGCCGCCGTGGGGATCTCCTGAGAGGTTTTGCTTTTCTTTTTAAAGTGCTGCGACATGTTGATGTCAGGTTCTTATCGATGAGAGCGATCGGCGGAAAAGACACGCTTCGCCCGCGGGTCAGGCCTTGTCCGGCTCGGCGATGGAGATCTGCGCTTTGATCTTCTGGCGGATCTCGTTCGGCCCGTCGCCGATGGCTTCGAGGTAGGCCTTGTAATCCGGATACCCCAGCTTTCGGGCCTCCGAATCCCACAGTTCGAAATAGGCCATCCAGACTTCGTCGAGCACGTCGATGTACGCATTGTAGGGCGTACCGCGAGCCGTTTTGATGGAGACGACCGCCTTCTTCGGGCTTTCCGAATAATTCGGGTCCGCGCCGTTGTTCAGGACGTGCTTCTTGACTTCCTCGCGGATGATGCTTACCGAGGCGGGTTTGTCTTCGACCAGCACCTGCCCCTGCTCATTCACCAGGATCTTGAGCATGTTGCGCTCTTTCACCGGAGGCGGCTTCACGTCCTCCTCCAGCTTCGGCGGCAACACCATCCCGATGCCGGTATCGACGTCGATGGTCGTCGTCACGAGGAAGAAGATGAGCAAGAGGAACGCGATGTCCGCCATCGAGGCCGTTGGGATCTCGGCCCCCTGACGTCCCTTTTTCTTGTTGAGTAATCCGGCCATGGGATCAAGTGAGCGATGATGAAAGAAAAGCTCGACGGAGCCTATAAGCCGAGCATGCCTCGGGCGCTCGAGAGGAGCAGAGCCAGGAGCGAGAGCACCAGCATGACCAGGAACGTCCAGATGGCGGCCTCGGCCCAGCTTTGGAGCACAAAACGGAACCCGATCAACACGAGGGCGGGCACCACCAGGGTGCCGATCGAGAGGGGATTCACTTTCCCGTGCGCCAGGCTGCGGATGCCGAAGAGGACGATGGCGATGATGCTGAGCCCGGTCAGGATCAGCGAACCCCATATCGCATAAGGAACGATAGCTTCCATTGAAAACCACGGTTTGAAGGTCGAAAGGACGTGACGCGCGCCGCCGGGCGAACGCCGCTATCCGCCACATCAGGTTGCGGCGAGAAGGCTTCCCGTTATCAGCCCCCAGCCGATTCGGAAACCGGACGACCGGCCTGCAACAGCACGAGCGAGTCGATCAGTTCGATGGAAGCTTCCTCCATATCCACGACGATGCGGTCGATCTTCGATACGATGTAGTTATAGAAGAATTGGAGGATGATGGCGGTGATCAGACCGAAAACCGTCGTCAGAAGAGCGATCTTGATCCCGTTGGCCACGAGGCTCGGCGAGATGTCGCCCGCCTTCTCGATGGCGTCGAAGGCCGCGACCATCCCGACGACCGTCCCGAGGAAGCCGAACATCGGAGCCAGGGCAATGAAGAGCGAAAGCCAGACCAGCCCTCGTTCGAGGAAGCTCATCTCGATCGACCCGTAGGCGACCACGGCTTTCTCGACCGCCTCGATGCCTTCATCATGGCGAAGGAGACCGGCCTGAAAAACCGAGGCTACCGGTCCGCGCGTGTTCGCGCACACCTCTTCGGCGGCGGAGATGCCTCCCTCTTCAAGCGCCTGCTTGACCTTGACGATGAACTTGCGCGTGTTGATGTCGGCCCGGTTAAGCGTGATGATGCGCTCGAAAGCAATCGCCAGACCGACGATCAGCACGATGAGCACGGGCCACATGAAGTCGCCCCCCTCATTGAACCGCTGCACCAAAACGTTGACAAGACCCTCGTCGCCTGCCTCCTGAGGCAGCATGAGAAGCACACTGTAAAGGCTCATGGATTAAATCCCTCCAGATAACGTAAAGTTTGAGTGGGTACGGTAGACGAGTCCGGGATGGTTGGTGGGCTCCCCGGTGGCACGTGTGCAACACCGATCCCGGAACGCGCTGTTGAATGCCTTCAAACGCATTCCTACCGCCGGCGCCGAAGATTCATAATATCCAATCTTCGCGGGATTGTCAATGCGGTGCGCCGCGCTTTCCCCGGGAAGATTTTGTTCAGAGGGGGGACACATTCTCACCCCGAAAGTTGCTCCATCTCCCGATAATCTCTCCTCCTCAGCCCCGCAGGCATCCGGACGGTTCGGCTCATGTGGGTCTCGCAGGAGACTTCTGCGTCGGCGGAAAGGGCATAAAGAAAGGCGTGCGGAGGGAACCCCCCGCACGCCCTGGCTGCCGCGGAAAAGGTTGGGGAAGTTCACTCGGTGGACGACTCGTGATACGTGAGCCGCTCCG
>JALSSK010000491.1 GCA_026984335.1 Rhodothermales bacterium | reverse complement strand
GGTGGACCTTCGAGGAACGCCACATCCGTTCGAAAAGCCGAAACACGCCGTTCGTCGGCTTCGAGATGGTCGGACGGGCATGGGCGGTCTATAACAAGGGCCGGTTCGTGGAGAACGAAGCATGAATGCGAAAACGGACCGCCCTCCGTGGGGAAAGCGGTCCGTTTCGGGGTGTTCGGCAAAGACCGGATAGTTGCTCCTCTCGCGAAGCCGTTCGAGTGCGTCCGGGACGGGCGGACCCCCAAAAAAACAATACGGGGACAAGCCGTGCGGCCCATCCCCGTGCAAAGCTCCGGTGCGTCCGGATCAGGTCTTGCCGACGATGCTGGCAATGGCGTTCTTTTCGACGCGCAGCTTCGTGTTGCTGTCCACCTGCACCAGCACGCTGGTCTCATCCACCTGCGTGACGGTGCCGTGCACCCCGCCGATGGTGACGACCTTGTCGCCTTTCTTGACGGCCTCGATCATCTGTTTGCGCTGGTCTTCTTTCTTCTTCTGGGGCCGGATGATGAAGAAATAGAAGACGATGAAGATCAGAATCAGCGGCAGGAACATCGCCACGGGGTTGGTCTGGCCGTCGGCGGGAGCGCCCAGTAAAAACAGGTCGTAGGGTAACATAGCGTATGCGGCTTGGTCTCGGGGGCGGTTGTGCGGCGCAAGATACGACGGGTCTCCCGAAATAGCGTAATGGGAGCGTGGGCTGCGCCGGAGTCACTTTTGAAGTTGGGGCAAAAAAGAAGGGCAAGCGATCCGTATCGCGTCGCATCGACCTCTTACCGCTGCTACCTTCCGGTCCTGACGGGGTTCAGAGGGAGCTGACCGTACGGGACTTGCCCTTCGTCGCCTCTCAACGGAGCATCAGGGGGGAGGTTCCGTGGCCTTTCGGTAAAAATCTCACGAACGAGAGGGGACGATTTCCGAAACGTTACGCGGGCGGTTCATGGAAAGCTTGATTGTTGCTTCGGTAAGGTATATTTAGTCACCAACCTGGGCCCCGGGGTTTCCCCTGTGATCCTGCTCGTATCGGCGCAATCGTTGTGACGTCTCATCCCGCCTGTTTGCGTAGTTGCTCCTCACGGTATGAGTCATGGGGACGTTTCTTTTAACACTTGAGGTTCGAATCCCGGGCAAGGCTCGAATAAAACGTTTTTCAACGTATTCAAGATCATTGGTTCAATTTTGAAACGATTGGTCGGTATACGGGCGCGGGCAAAAGGGCCTTTGCGTGCGCCGGTAAGCATGACTGATGTTTTTCCTACGCAAGGTGGTCAGGAGGATTGCAAATGAACGCGATGCTACGTCGTTTCGTTATTCCCGTTGTTGTGTTATTGAGTGGGGTGGGCGCCGTACGGGAAGTTTATGCCGGTGACGCTGATGACGCCCCGGTTTATACGGAAGCGTTGCTTTTCGATGGCGTTGCGTCCGCTCTCGAAGGGGATTCCGGATGTATGGAGTGTAAGGGAGGAGTCGTTGCGTTGACCCTTCAATACAACGGCGGCGTCCCGGCGGAGATCGTGGTGGAGTCCGGAAAAATCTCGTATGAACTCGGCGTGCTCAACCCCGGCGACACGTTCACGCTGAACGGGACGAAGAAGAACGGCAAGTTCGAGAAGAACGACCTCGAACTTTTTATCGACGGCGTTCCTCAGTCGGAAAAGATCCATGTCAGTTGTTCGAAACCCATCGGCCCCGGTTCCGTCTTCGGCGTCTTTGAGGTGATTGCCGCCACGAGCAAAGACAACGGCGAGGTGTGTCCGGAGGGCATGTCCGATGATGAGGACGAGGATGACAGCCACAGCGATGACGGTGATGACGACGACGATGACGATGACGATGACGACGATGACGACGGCAGCGCCACAGACTGCGTCGAGTGCGGCTTCGGCGCGGACGACGCGAACAAGGTCAGCGAACTGACGCTCCGTTTCAACGGCTCCGACGGCACGTACGTGGTCGTCCGCAACGGCAAGAAAGACGATGACGAGGTGCTCTTCGAGGGCGCGCTCAACAACGGCGACACGTTCACGATCCGGGCCTCGGACATCGGGAAGGACGAGTTGAAGGGCGACGTGAAGTTTTACGATGCCTACGGGGACGAGATTGCGAGCCTTCACACGAGCTGTTCGCAGCCGCTCGGGCCGGGCACGGTGGCGGGAGACTTCGAGGTGACCGCGGGGCTGGACGGGGACGGCGTTCCGCTCTGCGACGCGCCGCCGCCGCCGGACTGCGCCGAGTGCAAAGGCGGCGTGATCCAACTGACACTGAAATATACCGGCCCCGACGCCGCCGAAGTCAAGATCGTGGCCAGGGATGTGGCGTATAATCTGGGGATGCTTCAGCCGGGCGAGGTCTTCACGATCAATGGCACGAAAGACGACGGCAAGTTCGAGAAGAACGACCTCGACATCTATTTCGACGGCGTCAAGCAGGACGTGAAGATCCACGTCAGTTGTTCGGAGCCCATTGGCGAAGGCGTCGTCTTTACCTTCGATGACGGACGCGCACTCACCGTGGTGGAGAGCTTCTCGCGCGACTTCCCCGACCTGGCCGTGTGCCCCCTGGTGGATCTGGCCGCGCTCGGAGATTTCGTGTGGGAGGATCTCAACGCCGACGGTCTTCAGGATGCCGGTGAGCCGGGCGTCGAAGGCGTGACGGTCCACCTCCTCGACCCGAACGACGGCTTTGCCGTGCTCGAGACGACCTCGACCGACGTCGACGGGCTGTATGGCTTCTCCGGCCTCCTGCCGGGCGATTACGTGGTCGCGTTCCTCCTGCCGGACGGCTTCGTCTTCTCTCCGAAGGATGCGGGCGACGACACGCTCGATTCCGACGCCGACACCGCGACGGGCCGCACGGACACCGTCACCCTCACCGAAGGCGGGGAGAACCTCACCCTCGACGCCGGTCTTGTCGTGCCCGTTGGTTCCCTCGGCGACTACGTGTGGGAGGACCTCAACGCCGACGGTCTTCAGGGCGCCGGCGAACCGGGGATCGAAGGGATCACCGTCCACCTCCTCGACCCGAACAACGGCTTTGCCGTGCTCGCCACGACGACGACGAACATAGACGGCTTCTACCTCTTCCCGGATCTCGATCCGGGCGACTACGTGGTCGAATTCGTCACGCCCGACACGCTCGTCTTCACGTCGAAAGACGCCGGAGACGACGCGCTCGACTCCGACGCCGACACCGCGACGGGGCGCACGGACACCATCACCCTGGCCGCCGGTGAGAACAACCTCACCGCCGATGCCGGCATGGTGAGCGTCTGCCTCTTCGACACCGGCCCGCCGGAGATCGACTACGCCGGCGACTTCGACGTAGCCTCGGACAGCGGCACGGTGACCGTCACCGTCACCGACGACACCGGTCTGGCTTCGGTCGATCTCGTGAGCTTCGAGGCCTTCGGCAACCTCTCGATCACGCTCGACTGTACGGACGACTTCTACGTCGGCACGAAGAAGGCCACGTACGTCTGCGAGATCCCTGATCCGACGCTCTTCTACTTCGTCACCGTCGTGGCGACGGATCTGTGCGGGCAGACGCCGGATTGTCCGAACCCGCCGTATCATCCGATCGACAACCCGGATGACGCCGCCAAGCCGCCGCTCGTCTACGGGCCGGGCCTCTCGAACGGCATCTTCCCGATCTTCGTCGAGGCGCGCGGCGCGACGCTGAAAGCCGTCGACGTCTTCCTCCTCGTGGATGCGGACTTCGCCGACAGCACCGTCACCGAGATCCCGGGGCCGGAGTTCACCTTCGATCCGGGCGTGGCGGACTTCCAGTTCGACCTCGTCAAAACCGGCGGCGGTTTCCGCTGGGGCTTCCTCGCGGCGGATCAGTGCAATGCCACCATCGCCGACCCCGAGAGCGGCGACCCCGTCTCGATCCGTTCCGACCGGGCCGGAGATCAGACGCTCAACGGCGCGCTTTCGGGCGCGGTGGCCGAGGAACTTCCGACGGAGTTCGCGCTCAATCAGAACTACCCGAACCCGTTCAATCCGACCACGCAGATCCGCTTCGATCTGCCGGAGGCGAGCCGCGTGACGCTGGCCGTTTACGATGTGCTCGGCCGCCGGGTGATGACGCTCGCCAACGGACGCTATGAGCCGGGTCGTTACTCGGTCACGTTCGACGGGCAAGGGTTGTCCTCCGGCATGTATTTCTACCGGCTCATCACGGAGCGGCAGAGCTTCACGAAGACGATGATCCTGCAAAAATAACCGATTCGGCGCGCGGGGCGGGTCGTGCTCGCCTCGCGCCTGCCGAACATGGCCTTCCCCCTGATTACCCCCTCACCAAACCGAGAGATGCCCCATGGAAGAACAGAACCAGATCCCCTCGAACCAGTCGGAAGCCGCTGAGACCGAGAAGAAGCCCTTTGAGGAGCCGGAAATCGTGAGCCGGGGTGAAGTCCAGATCTTCGGCGGAAGCGGCGGTTTCGGAGGTCCCTGAGGGATCGACGCCGCTATCTCATCAAAGGCCTGCGCTCTCGAGTGCGGGCCTTTTTTGTTCCGCCCCCCTTGCCGATCTCGCCTCATGCGGGCCGTCTTTCCCGTCCGGCGGACCCGATGGCGCGGAAGGACGTTTCCCTTTTTTACGATTCATTAACCCATGAAAGAATCGGACATGATGAACGGGAATCGGGATCACGTGAGAGACGGCGCAGCGGAAGACCGGAACGCGTCTTATCCGGAGCAAGGCGCGGAAGCCGATGCAACCGCGAAAAAGCCCTTCGTGGCGCCGGAAGTCGTGCATCGGGGCGAAATGCAAATCTTTGGCGGAAGCTCGTACGGGCCGTGAAAGACCATGAACGCCGCCGGTGTGCTCGGGTGAGGGCTCGGGGGGTCAAAACAGCCCGACGGCGTCCACGTCGATGGCGAGGCGGCAGTGGCGGGGCGGCGATCCGGCGCGGGTGACCGTGTGGCGAAGCAGTTGCTGGAGCGCGGCGGGGCGGAAGCGGAGCGGGACCTTGATGATGGTGTGGAAGCGGTACTGTTTTTTGACGCGTCCGATGAATGCCGCCTCGGGCCCGAGCACCCGAAGCGCCTCGCCGGTTTGCTTGAGGAGCAGGGCCGTCCATCGTTCGGCAAAGCCACGGACCGCGTCCTCGTCCGGCCCGCGAAACGCGACGCCGACGATGCGTCCGTACGGCGGGTAGCCGAGCTGCCGCCGTTCCGGAAGCACGGCTTCGACGAAGCCTTCGTAGTCGTGCGCACAGGCGAAGCGGAGGACGGGGTGTTGGGGGTTGCGGGTTTGAAGGAGCACCTCGCCCCGGAGCCCGGCGCGCCCGGCGCGGCCCGCCACCTGCGTCAGAAGCTGAAACGTGCGCTCTTCCGAGCGGAAATCCGGCAAGAGCAGACCCGTGTCCGCATTGATCACCCCGACGAGCGTGACGCGCCCGAAGTCGAGGCCTTTGGCGACCATCTGCGTGCCGAGGAGGATGTCGGCGTCGCCGCGTCCGAAGCGGTCGAGGAGGCGGTGGTGGGCATTCTTGCGGGTGGTGGTGTCGAGGTCCATGCGGAGGATGCGGGCCTCGGGGAAGTGTGCGGCGAGTTCCTCTTCCACACGTTGCGTGCCCGCGCCGAGCTGCGCGAGGTCGTCCTCGCCGCACTTCGGGCAGGGGCGGGGCATCCGGCGCGTGCGCCCGCAATAGTGGCACCGGAGCAGCCGCTTGTCCTTGTGGTACGTGAGCGTCACCGAGCAGTCCGGGCACACCGGCGCCCACCCGCACGAGCGGCACTCGATGACGGGCGCATAGCCGCGCCGGTTCTGAAGCAGGATGACCTGCTCGCTCCGTTCGAGCCGCTTTCCGACGGCCTCGCGGAGCGGTTCGGAAAAGACGCCCTCGAGCCGGTGCTTCTTTCGTTCGAGGGTCAGGTCGACGATGCGGACGGCCGGCAGCGGGGCGGCGGCGTGGCCGGGCACGGGCACGCGCTCGGGCATGGGAAGGAGCGTGTACTTGCCCCATCGCGCATTCGTATAGCTTTCGAGGCTCGGTGTGGCCGAGCCGAGCACGCACACGGCGTCGTTCATCTTCGCCCGCATCACCGCCACGTCGCGCGCGTGATAGCGAGGCGCGGGGTCGAACTGCTTGTACGACTGCTCGTGCTCTTCGTCCACGACGATGAGGCCGAGGTTGGAGAGCGGCGCGAGCACGGCCGAGCGCGGGCCGATGGCGACGGAGAAGCGCCCGTTCCGGAGGCGCCGCCACGCGTCGAAGCGCTCGCCGAGGCTCATGCGCGAGTGGAGCACGGCGATGCGGTCGCCGAAGTGGGCGCGGAAACGGCTGACCGTCTGCGGCGTGAGCGCGATCTCGGGCACGAGGATAATGCCCGTCTGCCCGCGCGCGAGCACCGTCTTGAGCGCTGCGATGTACACCTCCGTCTTTCCGCTCCCGGTGACGCCGTGAAGCAGGAACGTCTCGAACCGCCGCGCCTCGACGGCCTCGAGGATCCGGTCGAGCGCCTCTTTCTGCGACGGATGAAGGGTGCGGACCGGCGGCGAAGGGTCGTTCACCGGGAGGTCGCCGAGGGGAGAGCGGAGGACCTCTTTCTCGACGATCTCAAGGATGCCTTTTCGGACGAGGCTGTCCACCGTTGCCGCCGCCGCGCCCGCGCGTTCGAGCACGTCGGCGCGGCGGGGCTCGTGTTCGCCTTCGAGCGCGAGGCCCGCCATCGCCTCGATGACGGCGATCTGCTTGGGTCCGCGCAGGTGCGTGCGGAGGTCCTTCCGCGCGGCCTGCGTCCGGAAGGGCGGGGCAAAGCGGACGTGCTTCGCGCGTTTGACGCGCACCTTCGGGCGGCTCATGCCTGCCTCCACACGGACGAGCCCTTCCCGTTCGAGGCGGCGGAGGAGGGCGAGCGGGACGTCGTGCCCGGCTTGCCGGAGGGCATGGAGCGTCGCCTCGCGGCGCGCGTCGAGGAAGCGGAGGAGCGCCCG
>JALSSK010000490.1 GCA_026984335.1 Rhodothermales bacterium | reverse complement strand
GGTCTCGCAGATTGCCGCGGCGGTCATCCGGTGCCTGGAGCGCACGCCCCCCGAACTCGGCTCCGACATCCTCGAACGCGGCATCATGCTCACCGGCGGCGGCGGCCTGCTCAAGGGGCTCGACACACTCATCAAAGGCCGCGTGGACCTGCCCGTCTACGTCGCCGAGGACCCGCTGACGGCCGTCGCGCGGGGCACCGGCATCGTGCTCGACGACATCGCGAACTACGAGAAGGTGCTCTCCTGACGACGGCCCGCCCGCGCGCCGCCGCCTTCGAACGATCTTTCCGACACGGCTCCGCTTCGTCCATGAATCCCGCCCACTGGGAACGCTTCCGTGACTGGGCCATCCTCCTGAGCCTGCTCGGCGTCTCTATCGTCACGATGCTCGCGAAGAACGAGCCGATGGTGCGGGGGCTCCGGGCCGAGGCGCTGGAGCTCACGGCGCGGGTCGAGGGCCTCTTCGCCTGGGCCGGCGGCTTCATCCGGGCGCTCGACGAGAACGACCGCCTGCGCGTCGAGAACATCCGGCTCTCGAGCGAGGTGGCCCGCTCCCGTGAAGCCCGGATCGAGAACGAGCGCCTGCTCCGGCTCCTGGGCCTGCGCGACTCGCTCGACCTCCCCGTCCGCACCGTACGCATCCTATCCAAAGACGCCCAGCACCGGCGTCTCCTCATCGACGCGGGCTCGGAGGACGGCCTGGCGCCCGGCATGGCCGTGATCGATTCGCGCGGCATCCTCGGCAAGGTGAGCCTGGTCGGCGCGCATCACGCCGAGGTGATGACGTACCTCCACACCAACTTCCGCGTCCCCGCCCGCATCCAGCCCCTCGAAGTGGACGGCGTCGTTCGGTGGGACGGCAAAGACCCCGACCGGCTCGTCATGGATTTCGTCGTCAAGACCGAGCCCGTGCACGCCGGCCTGCCCGTGGTGACCAGCGGATACAGCGATACGTTCATGCCCGGCTATCCCATCGGCGTGGTGGACTCGGTGGCCCTGCGACCGGGCCGCAATGAGTTGCTCGTCTCCGTCGCCCCCCACGCCCGCCTCCGCGACGCCGTGTACGCTTTCGTCGTCCTCCACCGGCCCGACCCCGCCCGCATCCTCACCGGCGACTAACGGCGCCGCCCCCCCGGCTCGGAGGCATCGCCCGCGCTTCCGCCCCCGACATTCCCGAAAAGGAATATTTCCCATAGCCGCGGAAAGCCCGCTTCCATACCTTTGCGTGCACTAATTCGTGCGATTCCTTCCCCCTTGCTTTCTTTTTGAGCCGCGTCTCCTTTTATTCGGACATCCTTCTCCGCGCGGCCTCCCTCTCCTCATGCGTTCCCGCTCGACATCAAGACTTCTTTGCGGCGCGCGGCTCTGCCTCGCCCTGACGGGGCTGTGCCTCGTGTTTTCGGCGCTTCGCCCGCTTGCGGCGCAGCCGATGCAGCCGCCGTTGAGCGCCTCCATCGAACAGATTCTCGACGACGAGGCTTTCGCCAACGCCTGGTGGGCGGCGTGGATCATGAACCTGGACACGGGCGAGCTCGTGTACGAACGCAATGCCGCGCGGAGCTTCATCCCGGCCTCGAACACGAAACTCTACACCACCGCCGCCGCGCTCGATCAACTCGGCCCCGACTTTCGGTACCACACGGTTGTCTATGCCGACGGACCGGTCGTCGACGGCGTCCTCGAAGGCAACCTGATCGTTCGGGGCTCCGGCGACCCGGTCATCGGGGGCCGCTTCAACGACGGCGACCGCACGGAGGTCTTCCGCGCCTGGGCCGACTCGCTCCGCGCCGCCGGCATCACCTACGTCCGGGGCGACCTGATCGGGGACGACGACGTCTTCGACGATCAGCCGCTGGGCTACGGCTGGAGCTGGGACGACGAGCCGTACTGGTACAGCGCCGAGATCAGCGGCCTCTCGTTCAACGACAACTGCGTGGACGTGACCATCGAGGCGGCGCAGACCCCCGGCGCGCCCGGCCGCGTCTCGTGGGAGCCCGGCGGCACCGACTACGTGCGCGTGATCAACCGGACGCTCACGATCCCCGCCGACTCCTCGCTCGTGGAAGGATATGCCCGCGCCCGCGGAACCAACGTCCTCGAGCTCTCGAGCCGCGTCCCCGCCGGAGACATCGACGAGGAATCGCTCACGGTGAGCAATCCGACGCGGTACTTCGTACACGTGCTGCGCGAGACGCTTTTGCGCGCGGGCATCCCCGTCGAGGGCCGCCCCGTGGACGTCGACGACGCGCCGATCAAGCCGGACTACGACGGCGGCGCGCTCCGCCGCATCGCCGTGCACACCTCGCCGCCGCTGTCCCAGATCGTCGAGGTGCTCAACAAAAAGAGCCACAACCTTTACGCCGAGCAGTTGCTGAAGACGCTGGCCGCCGAGCGTCCCCTCGCCCCGCAAACGCATGCCCCGGAGGAATATCCTCCCGGTTCCGCCGAGAGGGGGCTCGCCGTGGCGATGGAGACGTTTGCCCGCGCCGGCGTCGACACCAGCCGCATCCAGCTCGTCGACGGCTCCGGGCTCTCCCGGATGAACCTCGTCACCGCCGAAATGACGGGCGCGGTGCTCACGTACATGTGGCGTCATCCCGACCCGGCTACCCGCGAGGCCTTCCTCGCTTCGTTGCCGATCAGCGGTGTGGACGGGACGCTGGAATACCGCTACCGGGACGATTTCATGCGCGGGAAGGTGCGCGCCAAAACCGGCACCGTTTCGAACGCGAGCACGCTCAGCGGGTACGTCGCCGGCGCGGACGGGACGCCCTATGCGTTCGTGCTCATGAGTAACCATTACACGGTTAAAACGTCAGAGGTTAGAGAGGCCCAGGACGCCGTCGTGCGCCTGCTGGCCCATCCGCGATGACGCCCGGCAAACAAGGGCCGGTTTGCGGCGTTTAACGGGGACTTTCCCCAAGAGCGGGCCCATAGATCGCTTTCTCCCGCTTTCTTGTGGAAGCCCTTTCACCGAAAAATTTGCGGCATCCGTCGAAGACGCCGGGATTTATTTGTAACAACAAGTAATTTCACCACAGATTTATTTTTGACGTGTCAGCTTCCAATCCGTCACGCCCTGTACGTTTGTCCATCGCCCCCTCGATGGCTCCTTCTCCGCGTCCCACCATGCGAAGCACCACGGTTGTAGGCGTCACGCTCAACGGCAAAGTGGCCCTCGGCTCCGACGGTCAGGCAACGATGGGGAACACCATCATGAAGCACAAGGCGCAAAAAGTCCGTTCCCTGTACGGGGGCGAGATTCTCGCGGGCTTTGCCGGCGCGACGGCGGATGCCTTCACGCTGTTCGAACGTTTCGAAGAGAAGCTTCAGCAGTACGGCGGCAACGTCACGCGGGCGGCGGTGGAGCTGGCCAAGGACTGGCGCACGGATCGCTACCTCCGTCGCCTCGAAGCGCTCCTGGCCGTCGCCTCGGCGGACCGGATGCTCCTGATCAGCGGCACCGGGGACGTCATCGAGCCGGACGACAACATCGTTGCCATCGGCTCGGGAGGAGCTTATGCCCTGGCCGCTGCGCGCGCCATGCTCCGGCACGCCGACCACCTGAGCGCCCGCACCGTCGTGGAAGACGCCCTCCACATTGCCGCCGACATCTGTATCTATACCAACCACCACACCACGATCCTTGAACTCGAAGCCAGGAAAACCGCCGGATAAGACTTATCCGAACGCCTCACCCCATGAAATCCCCCCATGACTGACAGACCCGACGGTCTCCGCTCGTTGCGCCGGCGTGCATTCCGCCCTCGCAGAATCGCCACCCACGGTTCTCTTCGGCGTCCCCGACCCGCGAGCGTCATCAATCGCATCAGCCTGACGGTCTCTTTCTTATCACCTGAATCATAAATTCCAATGCGATACTCAAAATACTCCAACCACCAGCCCCGCCATCAGAATCGCCGGGCGGCCGTTTTCGTCGATTATGAAGACCTTTACGCCAGCCTGAGCGAGCGTCTCGACAATCGCTCCCATCCCGATGACCTCATCGTGGAGGTCATCGACGAACTCCGGCGTTATTTGCTCGAAGAATTGCGCACGCCAACCAACCTGACGGCGGCCTACGCGGACTTCAGCAGCCTCAGCAACGGATCGTTCATCCAGCGCACGCTCGCGCTTCAGGACGTCGACCCGCGCTTCGCACCCACCTCGGTGCAGGCCAACGCGGCGGAGATCCAGCTCTGCGCCGAGACGATGGACGTGCTCCATCAGCGGGACGACATCACCACGTTTGCCATCGTCACCGGCGGGCGGGCCTACCTGCCGTTGTTGCAGCAACTCAAGCGTTATGGCCGGACGGTCCTGCTCGTCACGCTGGAGGCACACAGGTCCGCCGACGCGCTCTCTTTCATGGGCGAAGAGGTCTTCGTCGACGCGTACAACCTCTTCAGCGAGCCCTCGCGCAAGCTCTTGCTCGGCGACAAGGTCCCGAGCGCCGTGCGCAACGGCGCCGCACCCCGCGAACCCCGCGAGAACATCACGTACCTGACCGTCACCAACGACGCAGCGCGGCAGACGCTCGAGATCATCGAAGAGCACTTCGGGCAGTATGAGGAGGTGTACCTGACCCCCCTCCTCCGCAAACTCTCCGAACTGCTCGGCGACGAAGAGCACGATCCGAAGTCGATCATCAACGACCTCGAAGACGCGGGAGCCGTCTGGCTCGAGAAGCGCCGGGGCTTCCCGTACGACTACACGGTTCTGATCGTCGATACCGAACACCCGGACGTGCAGTTGATCCGGCAGGACTATTACGAACAGAAAGCCGTCGAACCGGACGTCTTTCCCGAAGACGAGCCTCAGGATCCGTATTATTACGACGATTACGAGGATCCCGTATACAGCGAAGAAAGCGGGTACGTCGCTCCCGAAGCTCCCGACGACATCGACTATCCGGAGTCGGAAGCCCGGGAGGTCGACACCGACTGATCTCTGCCCGGACCTTTCCCGTCAAAACGCGATCGATCGGTTTGCCGTGACGTCGCGTTTTGCTTTTCCGGGCCCCGTGCCTGAAACTCTTGAACCGGTCTGTCTTCGGAGCATATGGGGCCTTGCGGCGTTAGGGCGTTATCGCATTGGAACGTTCTCGCTGAGAACGACGGCGTCCCCTATTCCGGATCATAACCATCGATATGCAAGAACTGACTCCCCGGCAAATCGTCGCCGAACTGGATAAATACATCATCGGGCAGGGCGAGGCGAAAAAGAGCGTCGCCATCGCGCTGCGCAACCGATGGAGACGGCTGAACGCCCCCGCCGACATGCGGGACGAGATCATGCCGAACAACATCATCATGATCGGCCCGACGGGCGTGGGCAAAACCGAGATCGCGCGGCGGCTCGCGCGGCTGGCCGGCGCGCCGTTCATCAAGGTGGAAGCCACCAAATTCACCGAGGTCGGTTACGTGGGCCGGGACGTGGACAGCATGATCCGCGACCTGACCGACATCGCGATCAGCATGGTGCGCGACGAGCACACCGAAGCCGTGCAGGAACGCGCCCGCGAGCTGGCCGAAGAACGCATCCTCGACCTGCTCATCCCGCCCGTCAAGATGCCGGCCGCCGACTACGTGCCCGGCCCCGGCTTCCTGATGCGTCCCTCGCCCGAGACGAACGACGACGTCGAAGACGCGACCGAGGCCGAGATGCGCGAACGCACCCGGCGCAAGTTCCGCGACATGCTCAAACGGGGCGAGCTCGACGGGCGCGAGGTGGAAGTGGAGGTCGCGTCCGAACAGACGCCGATGCTTCAGGTCTTCGGACCGATGGGGATGGAGGAGATGGGCGTCAACCTGCAGGACCTCTTCGGCAACCTCGGCGGCGGGAAGAAGCGCAAAAAGCGGCGCATGAAGATCGAGGAAGCCCGCAAGGTGCTTGCGCAGGAAGAGGCGCAGAAGCTCATCGACATGGACAAGGTCACGAAAGAAGCCCTCGAACGCGTGCAGCAGTCGGGCATCGTCTTCATCGACGAGATCGACAAGGTGGCCGTGCGCTCCGCCGGGTCGCGCGGAGGGGCGGACGTCTCCCGCGAGGGCGTGCAGCGGGACCTCCTGCCCATCGTCGAAGGCTCGGGCGTGATGACGAAGTACGGCATGGTCAAGACGGACCACATCCTCTTCATCGCCAGCGGCGCGTTCCACGTGGCCAAACCGAGCGACCTCATCCCCGAGATGCAGGGCCGCTTCCCGATCCGCGTCGAGCTCAAGAGCCTGAACGAAGAGGATTTCTACAAAATCCTGACCCAGCCCAAAAACGCGCTCCTCAAGCAATACCGGGCCCTCCTGGCCTCCGAAGGGGTCGAGATCGAGTTTACGGACGAGGCGGTGAAAGAGATCGCGCGCATCGCGGCGGAGGTGAATGAGCAGGTGGAAAACATCGGGGCGCGGCGGTTGCACACCATCGTCACGACCCTGCTCGAAGACATCCTCTTCGACGTTCCGGACAACCTGAGCGGCGGGAAGGTGGTCGCCGACCGCGAGATGGTCCATGCCAAGCTCAGCGCGGTGGTGGAGAACCGGGACCTGAGCCAGTACATCCTTTGAGGCGGCTGCGCGCATCCGGCTCGCGGCGTCCCTCGTTCCGCCCGCTTCCCGCGCGATGACCCGGCAGACGCACATATACCCGCTCGAAGCGCCCGAGGCACAGGAGCGATGGGAGGCGCTCCGGGCGGTCTCGCCCCAGCGATGCGCCTTCGCGGCGCTTCCGTACGCCCGCGCCGCCGCCGACGCCACGGGGTTGCCGTGCGAGGTCGTCTTCGTCGAGGACGCCGGACGAGACGAGGCAGGCGCGCTCATCTTCCGTCGGAAACGCGGGCCGTACCACGAAGGCGTCGTCCCGCCGTTCACCGCCTTCACGCCTCTGCTTTTCCGCGCCTCGCCGGGCGAAGCGGCGATTCACGCCCGAAGCTCCGCATTCGAGGCGATTCTCGGCGCGCTGGAG
>JALSSK010000489.1 GCA_026984335.1 Rhodothermales bacterium | reverse complement strand
GGCTACCCCCGTGGGTCCTCCCTGGCGAATCCCCTATGCGGCCCGGCCCGGCGCGGAACCCCGCCAGCGCCAGGCGCCGCAGCGGGTGACCGGGGTGGCTAAAATGTCCGGAACGGATCGCAAAGCCGGCGGCCGCACGCCGCCGCGAGCCCACGAACGCACGGCGCAAGGGCCGCTCGAGGGGGCCGGGCGCGGCCGCCCGCCCGAACCGTTGGCCGAGCCTGCGGCGGCGTTCGGAAACACCGACCTTCGCGCCGAGGCACGCTTCATGGGCCGGATGCTCGCGGCCGCGGTGAAGGGCGCCGGAAGCGCCCGCATGGCCGCGCTCATTGTGCGCGAGCTCGTCGATCTCGTCGACGATCCGACGCGCTCGCCGTCACCCTCCTCCGAACCCCTCGAACCGCCCCTCGAAGCTCCCGAGCCCAACGATCGCGGGGGATGCCCGATTCGACCGGAGCTCCCTTCGCTCGAGTCGAGGGTCGCGCCCGGCCCGATACCGGCTCGTTTTCCCAGGCCAAACGTCATCGGGCCCGGTCAAGACGTCACCGAATGGACGACGATATTGCCCACGGTGTGCAACGTGATGCCGCGCGACTCGACGACGGACCTCCAAGTGGAAAACCCTTCGGGTGGAAGATACGCATGCTGGAGAGGGTGATAGCGTCCGCGCACGCCAGTCATGCGGTACAGGGTGTCGGTGGCGGCGGCCTTCACGCCGTCGTCGGTGGCCCGGCCCCCGCTGTAGAAATCGTTGCCCGGCCAGGAAACGTGATCCCATGCGACGAGACTGAACAGCCGGCATCCGGCGAGCTCGTCACCCCCCTCATCGAACGCTGCGACGCGGCTGAGTTGAGGCAGGCCGCGCCTTTTCGTGAGGGGCCGGATCCGATAGGTCAGGTTGCGGTTGATGCGCCAAGACCGGCTCTCGCCTTCTCGATAAGGATCGTAATGCACGAGTCGAATGGAGGGCCATTTTTCGGCATGCTCGACGAGCAGCCGATGCAGGACCTCCCCGAACAAGGCCCCCAACTTCCCTTCGAACGGGCCGGCGAACCGACCACATCCCAACCCGGGGACCGTCACCACGGCCCTCACACCCATGTTGCCAGCCAAACGATGGACCTCGGAGAACACCGGTACCAGACGGCGCTCGTAAAGCCGGTAGTAGGCCTCGGGATCCAGTCGACGATTCGGCGCCACTTCCTGCATGTCCGGCGTCGTCCGTCCGAAGCCGTTCCTCAGAAGCGCACCGGGGACGAACAACAGATGGGCAGGAAATGGAGGATCGTGAACTTCGGGATGTGTGTGGTGGCCGTCGTCGTACACCGTTACGGGCACGACGCAGGAAATATCGCCCAAAATGGAGAGTTCCTCGGCAGTCCAGTCGCTGCCATCGCCTCGCACGCTCGACTCGGCGAAGATTTGGGGTAATTTGGTGCGGAGCAATGCGCCGATCAGTCCCTCGGGAGTCAGTCCAGCGGCATCCACGTGATGGAGGACGACACGGAGCCGTTTCCCGAGATGCACCCGATTTGCGCGGATCGCCCCGTGCCACTTTTCGACCTTGTCGTACGTGGCCGAAGGCACCAGCCAATGGTAATCGGGAACATGCTCCTCATCCATGGTCATCCTCCTTCATGTCGGAGAAAAATCAAATCATCATTCGAATTGTGCCGTAACACGTCGAGTCGGTTGGAGACGGCGACCAAGCGATTCGCGAAAACCGGGCTCAAGCGGAATGGAAACAGGATCGTGGAGTCCAGGACCGTTCTCAAAGCCATCGGGCCGTTGGCATGCGTATGCAGTCGAGCCACGGCCAACCAGGCCATGAGCTCCATACGGGTGATGGGAAGCGAAAGCCCGGAGGCATACACACCCGTTTTCGACGTTTCGCTCAGGGTTCCCCACTCGCAACCCTCTTCATGACGACCCTCCACCGCCGGGATATCACCAACCCGTCGATACAGAACATCTTTGCAAAGAGCGGCAGATCCCCGAGGGGGCGGAAACGGCGTTGATTCGGATTTCCGCTACAGTCCCAACCGGGCTGCCACGTCCTCGTAATCCGGGTCCTCGGCGTAGAGCTTCTCAAGCTCGCTGCGCGCCCGCCCCGGCTTCCCGAGGGCCTCGTAGACCAGGGCCCGTTCGTACCGGAGCGCCCGAAGCAGTTCCTCGGACCGGTCCTTCTTCCGGCGCAGGGCGCCCGTCAGGGTCTCCCGCGCAGCAATCAGGAGCCCGAGCCCGCGCAGGGCCCTGGCCTTGTAGAGCAGCAGACCGGTGTGGACCGGCGTCTCGCTCTCGATGCCCTCGGCCAACCGCACGATCTTCCGGCAGACGTTCTTGTCGTCCGGGCGGGCTTGCAACAGCAGCTCCGCGAGGGACAGCTTCACCACCACGTCGTCGGGTTCGAGCCGCAGCAGGCGCTCCAGGCAGGTCATCGCATCCTCCCAGCGCTCCTGCCGCTGATAGACCTCCACAAGTCCGAGCAGCACGCCCCGCAGATCCGTGCCCACATGGGCGGATATCTCGTCCGTGATGGGAAGGCTCAGGCGTGCGGAAATGCCGTACTTCGAGAAGGACCGGCCGAGCTGGTCGTGCTTCTCGGCGGCCATCGCCAGGTACTTCGCAGCGTCTTCCAGCCGGTTCTGCTCCAGTGCCAGGAAACCGGCAAGGTACGCGCCGTCGGCCAGATGGACGGCCTTCCGGAGGTACTCGAGGGCCTTCTCCCTGTTGCCAAGGACCAGCTCCCGGCACCCGTCCACCAGGGTCTCCTCCTCAATCGGCGTGATAAGCCGCTTGAAGAAGCCCAGCGTCAGCCGATCTTCCGGGCGAACCGCTGGAACGGCCAGAGCCGGGCGGGATGCGGTTTGCCTTCGATCCGACCTGCTGTCGTCCAGCGTGGTGGTGTAGTAGATGCCCGTTCCCGGAGTGCCCACGGTGGCCCGCGTGCCCCTCGGACCGAGGGTGAACTTCGCACCGCGCGGCCCGAACGAGAGAGCCGCCCGACTTACTCAGGTTCAGGGTCACACCCGGTGCGATCCTGATTCGTCTCCAGAAGCGGAAGCTCACCCGTACTCGTCGGGCGCACATACATTCCTGCCATATGTGCACTCCGTTTCGGCTGTAGCTTCCTTCCACCGAACAATCGCTCCCTCGAGCACCTCCCCCACCTTTCGCGGCACGCATGACGGCCTTGACCCTCGCCTCAGGGCGTCTCCTTCTCTCCCGAAGGTGGTGCGATCTTCCTTGATCCGCCGCGTTCGGTCGCCATCACGGCGACGGCCGCGAGCCGGACTCCCTTCTGTTCGCCACTTCCCCGCGCTTCTCCTCATATGGCCGCCAAAACCCGCGACACGTCGATCCCATAGTGCTCTCCGAAGCCCTTCAAAATCTCGCGGCGGTTGTCCTTTTACCCCAAGTGCCCATTCGTCACGACTCTTCAGAGCACTTCGCGAATTCCGGATGCACTCTATATTCCTGTCTAAATGCTTCTCTTTCTTTTTATAAAATGAGGCCTTCTCGTAGCCCCTTGCTTTTGGCGTTGAGGTGTGATTCGAGAGGGGTTTGGGTTGGATGCGAGGGGCGTTGGGATGCGTCGGACGTTGGATGGGCAGCGGGATTTTGCAGAGCCGTTCGTGCCGGAGGATGTGGGGCGGCTGTGGGCGGATGCGGCCCATGACGCGGGCGAGCTGCGCGCCCGGTTGGAGGCGTGGGGTATGGTGCCGGTGATCGCCCACGACCCGCGGGGCCGCGGTCCCGGCCGCCGGCCGCGGGGGCTGAACGTCGCGGTGCCCGGCGTGCGCACCGGGATCGGGCCCGCGCAGTTGCGGCCCCGTCCACGCGCGGCTCGACCCGTGCGCCCTCTCACGGACGTCACCCTGAGGCCTCGCCTTCAACCTCCGCCGCGCGATCACACGCGCCGATGCAGGATGAGGATCGGGGGCGAGGTGTGTCTAGAGGACGGCGAATGCGGAAGACGACCCCGGAAGCGGCAGCCAAACCCGGCGGGCAGCCCTCGAACGCCCCGCGAAACCCTTCCCCACGGCCCTATGCCCACTCCCGCCCGCCGCAGAGGGAATTACGGGGAGGTCTCAAATTTCCTGAAACAAATCTGGTCGTGGAGCCGACTGTCTGAAAGTGTCATGCTCCGCCTTCCTTCACCGCTGTCCGACTTTCCGTGCGGAGCATGATCAGCTCTTCGTCAACGCCGTGTCGCAGCACATCGAGCCGTCGGGATACCGCGACCAGGTGCTCTGCGGACAGTGGGTTGAGACGGAATGGGAACAGACTCGTCGAATCGAGAACCGTTCTCAGAGCCACCGAACCGTTGGGACGAGCGCGCAAGCATGCCTCGGCCAACCAGGCGATAACCTCCACTCGAGTTATGGCGAGTGAAAGCCCGGCAGTGTAAAGACCTTTTTTCGATGTTTCCTTCAGGACCTTCCAGTCGACAAAGCTCCGCAGCACCCGTCGTGCCGCTCGGGATACGGTGTCGCGTTCCCCATATTGCTCCCGCACACGGCGCTGCACTTGGCTGGCTGCGGCCGTTCCCTGGAGCCTGAGCAGTCGCCCCACATGGGCCGCTACGGCCCCCCAGAACGGATAAACCGCCATGGCCATACCCCAGTGGACCGCGATGCGGTCCTCGCGCGGGAGGAACGAGAGAAGCTCGAGTCCGTCGCGCCAAAGAGGGCGAAGCTCGTGCGGCGGGCGGGCCCAGATCTTCATTAGGATCGTTATCGCCTTTTCCCGATTCCCACGGTTCGCATTTCTGCCGACAGACAGCTTGTCTTGGAGCAGCTCTCGCAGCGCGTAGGATGTGGAGGTCTCGTCATTTCCGGCAAGCACCAAGTTCGCCGCGCTTTCCAGCCACTCGAGACGGATCCGCTGGCTGAAACCTATCTGGGTCAGGCGGCCGTTCATCGGTCCCTCTTATCGATCTGGACTAGAGGGACGAGCAGTTCCTCGACACTAATACCTCCATGACCGACGAGGGTTTCACCCGCCCGCACGAAAGCAGCCCGGGGTGGCGCGACGAGGGCGAGGTAGTCCTCTGGGAGGCCCACCGAGGGCCACTCCAAGGACTCCGGGAATCGCTCCTTGATTTGAGCCCTGAGCCTGGGATCGGAGTAGACACGCACGC
>JALSSK010000488.1 GCA_026984335.1 Rhodothermales bacterium | reverse complement strand
GGCCGACGCCGACCTCTTTCCCGAGGACACCCCCGTGACGACGGCGGGCCTCGTCGACGCGGTGGTCTACGGCACGAGCGATCCCGAGGATGAGGGCCTGCTCGTGCTGCTCAACGAAGGCGAAATGCAGCTCGACGAGAACGTCAACGGCACGAAGGACACCGAGTCGCTGCAGCGCATCCCCGACGGCGCGGGTGGTGCGCGGAACACGAGCGCGTTCGAGGTCGGCCCGCCCTCGCCCGGCGCGCCGAACGCCGTCGTGACCGACACGCGGGTGCAGTTCGAAGGCAGCGGCGCCGAGATCGGCGAGGCCGACGGCGCGCTCCCCATCGAGGTGACGATCCTCAACCCCGACCCGGTCAACGACACCACCGTGGACGTCGTGCTCACCGGCGGCACGGCCTCCAACGGCACGGACATCGAGGCGTTCACCACGACCACGCTCACCTTCCCCGCCGGCGACGCCGCCCCGCAGTCGTTCACCGTCACCGTGATCGACGACGACGAAGCCGAAGAGGACGAGACGCTCGTCTTCGAGCTTCAGAACGTCACGGGCGGCATGAACGCCGAGGCCGGGACGACGAGCGCCTTCACCGTCACCATCCTCGACGACGACCGCGACCTCCGGCTGCCCATCGGCGAGGCGCGCGCGCTGCCCGACGGCTCGCGCGTGCAGATCGCGGGCATCGTGACCCGCGCCCGCGGCGCGTTCGCCTACGTTCAGGATGAGACCGGCGGCATGACCCTCCGGCAGACCGAAGGCCCGTTCTTCGACGCCATCGCCTCGGGCGACGTCGCGCCGGGCGACTCGCTCTCCGTCACCGGCTTCCTCTCCGAGTTTGCCGCGTTGAAGGAGATCAACGAGGGCGACCTCGAAAGCTTCGAGGTGCTCTCGCGCGGGAACGACCTGCCCGAACCGGTGCTCCTCTCGCTCGAAGAACTCGCCGCCAACGGGGAGATGTATGAGGCGATGCTCATCCGCACCAACATCATCAACATCCTCGCCGAGGGCGTCTTCGAGGCTTCGACGACGTACGACGTCGAGGACGTGACCCTCGGGCCGGGCGTGGTCACGCTCCGCGTCCCGAACGCCGAGGACACCGCCGTGGACGGCCTCCCGATCCCCGCCTCAGCGATATTCGAGGGGGTTGTCGGGCAGTTCAGCTTCGGCGAACCCGACGTCGGCTATCAGCTCATGGCCATCGAGGAGACCGACGTCATGGAGGTCGTCGTCGACGCCGTGGAGGGAGACGAGACGCTTCCGGAGACGTTCACCGTCAACGGCAACTATCCCAACCCGTTCAATCCCTCGACGACGATCCACTTCGACCTCCCGGCGCCCGCGCGGGTGACCGTCGAGGTCTACGACGTGATGGGGCGCCGGGTGATGTCGCTTCCGGAGCAGGCCTTCTCTGCCGGGCGCGCCCGCACCGCCCGCCTCGACGCCGGACGGCTCTCGTCGGGGGTGTACGTCTACCGCGTCATCGCCCGCATGGACGCGCAGACGCAGATCGGGACGGGGCTCATGACGCTGTTGAAATGAGCCGAAACGCTCGTCGATGGGCATCTACGGGGACGCCGGTTCGAACCGCCGGCGTCCCCGTTCGTTGGAAGGTCCGTACGTTGGAGCGTAGCGCCGATTGATGCGTTCCCCTGTCATCCCCGGTTCCCTTCCGAAAGATCCTCATGCGCTTCGCACTCATTCTCTCGCTCTTCCTCTCGGTCCTCGTGGCCGTTTTTGCGCTGCTCAATACGGCCGAGGTCACGGTCAACTTCGGGCTCTTCGAAGCCACGGGCCCCATCGCGCTCGTGGTCATCCTGACCTTCGCGCTCGGCGTCGTCGTCGGCGCGCTCGCGATGATTCCGGGCCGTCTGAAGCGAAGGAAAGAGATGAAAGCATTAAAGAAGATGATGAGCAAGCCGCCGGAAACGGAAGGGGCGTCTCACATGGAAGGCGACAACGTTTCGATGCCGCCACCGCCGCCGTACACGGCTCCGCCCCCGTGATTCTCCGGAGCGTCCGACCATGCTTTACGAAGATCAGGCCGAGCGATTCGATGCGCGGGCGGGACTGCCGCCCGGCGCAGCCGAGCGCATCGCCGAGACGCTGGCAGACGTAGTCCGGCTCGCGCCCGGAGAGACGCTCCTCGAGGTGGGCGCGGGCACGGGAGCGCTGAGTATGCCGCTCACGCGTCGGCCGATCCGGTACGTCGGCTTCGACCGCTCGCCCGCCATGCTCGCCGTCTTCCGTCGCCGTCTCGAGGCGGCGGGGCTTCGGGCCGAGCTCCACGTCGCCGACGGGAACGGGCGGTGGCCCGCGCCGGACGGGAGCGTGTCGGTGATCTTCGGCGCGCGCGCGCTGCACCACCTCGCCGTCGCGCACGTCGTCGCCGAGGCGCGGCGGGTGGCGCGCCCGGAAGGCGCCCGGCTGGCCGCCGGCCGGGTGCGGCGGCCAAAAGACGCCGTGCCGGCCGTCATGCGGCGGGAACTGCGGCGGCGGCTGCGACGGCACGGCTACGAGGGCGCGCATCACGAAGCGCACACCGAGGCCGTCTTCGCGCGCCTCGAACGCGCGGGCGGGCGACGCGGGCCCTCCCGGACGGCGGCGCGGTGGACCGCCCGGCGCAGCCCCGCAGACGCCCTCACGGCGTG
Source organism: Rhodothermales bacterium (assembly GCA_026984335.1). Lineage (GTDB taxonomy): Bacteria > Bacteroidota > Rhodothermia > Rhodothermales > ISCAR-4553 > JALSSK01. The sequence goes on along the minus strand of JALSSK010000488.1, from coordinate 4,370 downwards.
GGCGCAGAAGGCGGGGCTGGCCGGCCTCGAACTGCCGCCGGACGTGAAGGCGCGCCTCCTCGACGAGCTCCGCGCGTGGGCCGTGGCCCGCTTCGGCGATCCGGACGAGCCCCGGACGCACGAAGAGTTTTTTGAGATCGAGACTATCTTTTTTGATCCGGAGAGGTGATATTCGATACCTGGAAGGGCGGCGAGCCCGCCGCTCGCCGCGAGGCTCCTTCCGGCGCTTCCCGCCACCCTCGAAGCGCCCGGGCTTCGGGCCTCACCCGGGATCTTTTCCCGCCCGGCTCCATTCGCCCCTTCCGGATCCCGTAATCCGCCGATCCACAGACCCCGGCTCTCCTCACGGGAAGGCCGGCATACGACTGTTCCGCACGTTCCCTCGGATGGCGACCGCCCGCTTCTCCGGACATGCCTCACGCGCCCCTCATTATTCTTCATCACACCCCCCATGCCCCACGAACTGCTGACCGCGCTCGGACAATCGCTCATCTCCGGCAACCTGACCGACGCCGAGCTTCTTTCCCAGACTTCGCACAACCGGGTCATCCCCATCCTCCCCGAGGCCAACGTCCTCAAGATCGGAGGGCAGAGCTTCATCGACCGGGGGCGCGCGGCGGTGTTTCCGCTCATCGAAGAGATCGCGGCGAACCTGGGGACGCACAAGATGATGATCGGCACCGGAGCGGGGACGCGGGCGCGGCACGCCTACAGCGTCGGCATCGACCTCGGCATGCCGACGGGCGTGCTCAGCGTGCTCGGCACGTTCGTGAGCATGCAGAACGCGCGGATGCTTCACTACCTCCTGGCCAAACACGGCATCCCGTTCATCGAGCCGGTGCAGTTTCCGCAGCTCCCGCTGTACCTCGAAGAGCGCGGGGCCGTCATCTTCTTCGGCATGCCGCCCTACACGTTCTGGCAGCAAAACCCGAGCGTGGGCCGCATCCCGCCCCATCGCACCGACACGGGCGTCTTCCTGCTGAGCGAAGTGTTCGGGGCAAAGTCGATGATCTACATCAAGGACGAGGACGGCCTCTATACCGCCGACCCGAAGAAGGACAGGAACGCCCGTTTCATCCCGAAGATCAGCGTGCCGGAACTCCGCGAGATGGATCTCCAGGACGTGGTCGTGGAGCGGGCGGTGCTCGACTTCATGGAGAACGCCGAAACCCGTCGTTCCATTCAGGTCATCAACGGCCTCGTGCCGGGCAACCTGACGCGCGCGCTCAACGGCGAGCACGTCGGCACCATCATCACGGCGGACTGAGCGGCCCCGCCCTTGCCTCTCCCCTACGATTCAACTTTTCAAACTTACGATCATGTCCCTTAAAGATCCGGATAAGCGCCACCACGTACAGTCGATGCTCATGCGCGAGAGCCTGCTCGACAAGGACGTGATGGCTTCGACGGAGTCGTCCGTGGTGCGCATGTTGCCGGACGTGCATGTGCTCAAGATCGGCGGGCGCTCGATGATTGACGTGGGCCGGGCCTACCTGTATCCGGTCGTGGACGTGATCGGCGAGCTGCTCGAGACGGAGCACATCATCCTCGGCGTCGGCGGCGGTGTGCGGAGCCGTCACGTGTTCTCCATCGGTCTCGACCTCGGGCTTCCCACGGGCGTGCTGGCCCAGCTTTCGGTGGCCGACGCGCTCGGGAACGCGCACATCCTCGGCACGCTCCTGGCGCCCTACGGCGTCGTCGCCATCCCGCCGGAGATCTTCGGGCACCTGCTGCCCCTCTTCATCCACTCCGCGCCCGGCGTGATCTTCAACGGGGTGCCGCCGTACTCGCTCTGGGAGCATCCCCCGGGCATCGGACGCATCCCGCCCCACCGCACCGACGCGGGCTGTTTCATCCTCGCCGAGTGCTTCGGATGCAAGACCGTGACGCTCGTCAAGGATGTGGACGGTCTGTACACGGAGGACCCGAAGGAGAACGCCAACGCCTCGTTCATCGACGCCATCGGGGCGAAAGCATTGAAGAAACGCGCCCTCAAAAGCCTTCCGTTCGACGAAGTCCTCCCGGATCTGCTCCTCAATGCCCGGCTCGTGAAGCAGTTTCAGGTGGTCAACGGAAAGGATCCGGAACGCATCAAAGCAGCCCTCCATGGAGAACATGCCGGCACCATCGTCTACGCCGACTGAGGAGCGCCCCGCGCTCGTGGTGAAAGGTCTGAAGAAGCAGTATCGCGGGCGGGTGAAAGCCCTCCATCGCGTCTCTTTCCGGCTCGAGGCGGGGCGCCTCATGGGCATCATCGGGAGCAACGGTTCCGGCAAGACGACGCTCCTGCGCATCCTCTTCGGCATCCTTGCCCCGGACGCGGGCGAGGTGCGCGTGCTCGGGCTGCGCCCGCGTCGTGACACGGCGGCGCTCCGGGCGCGGGCCGGTTTCGCGGGGCAGGAGGCGGCGCTCGATCCGGAGATGACCGGATGGGAGACGCTCCGCCTCTTTTATGCGCTCCGCGGCCTCCCCGCTCGCCGCCGCCGCGCCCGCCTCGAGGCGCTGTGCGAGACGTTCGGGCTGCGGGGGTTTGCCCGCAGGCGCGTCCGCACGCTCTCCGGCGGCGAACGGCAGCGCCTGCACCTGGCCCTCGAGATGATGCACGAGCCGCGCCTGCTCCTGCTCGACGAGCCGACCTCCAACCTCGACACGAACGGACGCCGCGACCTATGGGAGCGGCTCGCCCGGTGGCGCGACGAAGGGCGCACCATCCTCGTGGCCACGCACGACCTCGACGCCGCCGCCGCGACGTGCGACCGGGTGCTCCTCTTCAGCGAAGGGGCCCTCCTCGCCGACGGCGCTCCCCGTCTCCTGCTCGGCGCGTACAGCTTCGCCCGCACCGTCGTCACCATCGCCGAATGCGTGGACCGGCCGCGTGCGCTCCGCGAAGCGCTCACCGACCTGCCGGACGTGCGGTCGGTCGTCTTCGACTGCCACACCGTCACGCTCCTGCGCAAAAAGCATCCGGGACCCGAGGAGCCTTCCCTCGAAGTGTTCACCCGGCTCGGATACACCGTCCGGGGCTATGAACGCCGGGACCCCGACCTCGCCGATGCCTATCAGCGCCTCGTCCGCGCCTTCGAACCCTTCGAACGACGCCGGGGACGCCGCGCATGAACACCACCGGCATCCATATCGCCCGCGAGACGGCCCTTCGCACGTGGCTCAAGACGCTCCGTCGGCCCGTGCCGCTCACGTTCTCTTTCGTCCAGCCGTTCCTCTGGATGCTCATCTTCGGCTTCCTCTTTCAGCGGTTCACCCTCGGCCCCGGCTATGAAGGCTTCGCGTACCTCGACTTCCTTCTGCCCGGCATCTGCGTGATGACCGTTCTCTTCGGCGCCTCGCAGGCGGGAGTGCTCTTCGTCCGAGACATGCAGACCGGTTTTCTCCAACGGATGGCCTATGCCTCGGGGCATCCCGGCTGGATGCTCACGGGCAAGCTCGGGGCGGACGTGCTCCGGTTGCTCGCACAGGCCCTCTTCGTCGCGCTCGCGGGCTTCCTCGTCGGGGCGCGCATGGATCCCGACCTCGAAACGCTCGGGCTCGCCGTGGTGGGGGTTGCCTGCTTCGCGATTGCATATGCGGGGCTCTCCTCGTGGATCGCGCTCAAGAGCAAGAATCAGGAGAGCATGGCCGTCTTCATCCACGTGGTCAACATGCCGTTGCTCTTCACGAGCACGGCGCTCGTGCCCCACCGGCAGATGCCCGAATGGCTTGCCGCCATCGCCCGGTGGAACCCGCTCACGCTCGTCGCCGACGGGTTGCGCGGTGCGCTGCTCTTTCACCGGGGGCCGGATCCACTCACCGTCCTTCTCCCCCTGGCCGCGCTCGGCCTCGTCTTCTTCCTCGCCACCCGGCGCGCCCTCGCCCGCACCGCCGACCTCTGACCCGCACCGCCGACCTCTGAGACGTCGGAGCGTTTGAACGTTCGACCTCCCATCCTTTCCTCCCCCATCATGAAACGCTTTTCCGCCCACCGTCTCGCCTGTGCGGCGCTCACCTGTGCGGCGCTCTTCGCGGGCGGGTGCGGGATGAAGGCGGACGACGGGACGGAGGCGCGCGAGGTGCTGGTCTTCGCCGCGGCGAGCCTTCGCGACGTCATGGAGGCGCTGGGCCGCTCGTACGAGACCGCCTCCGGAGACGAGGTCTTCTTCAACTTCGCCGGGACGAACGTGCTGGCCCGGCAGATCGCCGCCGCGCCGGGGGCGGACCTCTTCCTCAGCGCCGATGAAACGTGGATGGATTTTGCCGCCGACGCCGGTCGGCTGGCCGAGGGCTCGCGGCGCGACCTCCTGACGAACCGCCTCGTCGTGGTCACGAGCGATGCGAGGGCCGTCCGGCTCTCCGATCCGTGCGCGCTGGCCTCGATG
>JALSSK010000487.1 GCA_026984335.1 Rhodothermales bacterium | reverse complement strand
CCTCATCGTGCCGCCGAGGTCCTCGCGGGGCAATTGCCGGAGCGCTTTGCGGACGGTTGCGGGCAGGTCGAGGGCGGGGCCTTCGTCGCCGGGGCGTTTCAGGCCGAGGCTCCGGCTCTCATCGACGAGCACGGCGAGCACGGGCGGTTTCTCTTCTCTGGTGATCCGGCGGAGGATGGGCTCGAAGAGGAGGAAGAGGAGGAGGAAGAGCGCGAGGAAGCGCAACGCGCTCAGCAGCGCGCGCCGGCCCGTCGGGAGCGGGGGCGAGGTGCGGCGATAGGTCCAGTACGTCAACCCCGCCGCGCCGATGAGGCACAGCACGAGCAACCACGGGCTCAGGCCGAAAGAAAGAGTCATGGACAACGGGCAGGGTGAGCGGTCGGGTGAGCGCCGGGAGGATCGAGGCCCGGCGTCGGTTCATACGTCATCGCATCACCACGAGATTCCCCGACTGCCGCACGCGCCCATTTTCCAGGGTGTAAAAATAGATCCCCGGGGGGAGCGGCGCGGCGTCGAAGTGAAGGCGGTTGAGGCCGGGCGCGAGGAGGCCTTCGAAGGGGACGGCCACGCGCCGGCCGAGCACGTCGAAGATGCTCAGACGAACGGGAACGGGGCGGAGCGGAGCGCGGACCTCGAAGGTTGCGGCTCCGGCGACGGGGTTCGGGAAGAGCGTCACCGACAACGGCGCGGGGGCGTCTGCGGCCTCCGTGGCCGTGGCCATCGCCTCGGCGAGCGTGACGGCGGCGTCGGCGTCGATGATGCCCCATCCGAGGGCGTTGTCGGGGTTCTCGGCCCGGCTCGCCGTCGCCCGGAGCAGGTCGCGTACCTCAATGGGGCCGAGGTCCGGGTTCACCTGCAGGATCTGCGCGACGACCCCGGCCACCATCGGGCTGGAGAAGGAGGTGCCGTTCGAAAAGCCGTACCCGGTGTCCGACGAGGCGAGCCACACGCTCACGCCCATCGCGGCCACGTCGGGCTTGATGCGCCCGTCGGCGGTGGGGCCGAAGGAACTGAAGCTTGCCCTGGCTCCGGAAATGCTCACCGCGCCCACGGTGATCACGGAGTCGGCATCGGCCGGAGACGTGATGAAGTACCAGCAGAGGTCGGGGGAGGAACAGCCCTCGTTGCCCGCGCTCGAGACCATCGTCACGCCGAGCGCCGCCGCCCTGTCCGCGGCGATGGAGGTCACCGCCGTGTCGCCGTTCATGTCCTCCACGGTATAACTGCGCTCTCCGGCGTCGAACTTCGAGTATCCGAGCGAGACGTTCACCACGTCGACGCCCATCGACTCGAGCCATTCGAGGCCCGCCACGAAGTTGTCCTCCTCCTGGTTCGTCTCCGTCGGGGTGTACTCGGTGCGGGCGTGGAGGATCTCCGCGCCGTTGGCCGGCCCGATGAGGTTGCCCTCATCGAAGCCCGCGGCCACGGAGAGCACCGAGCGCCCGTGTCGGCTGCCGTCGTCGGGCTGGTTCGTGAAGTCGCGCGACTCGATGAGCCGCCCCTCGTCCAGCATACGGGCGAAAGCCGGGTGCTTCGTCAGGTCGCCGATGCCGGTGTCGAGGAGGCCAAGCCGAACGCCCGCCCCGTCGATGCCACGTTCGAGCACGGAGATGTCGTTGACGAGCGCGAGTTGTCCCTCCGAGTTCCCGTATTCGAGGCGGAAGGCTCCGGAGGCGGGAGCGACCGGAGACGCCTCCACGAGGGGGCGCGGAGGCTCCGTGTCGAGGGGCTTCACGCCGCCGACGGGCCGCACCCCGCGCACGAACGGCAAGGCCCGAACCGCCGCGAGCGTCCCGGACGAGAGGCGGGCGCTGACGGCGTTGAGCCACCGGCTCTCGACCAGCGGCGTCACGCCGAGGGTGCGAAGGGCGTCGAGATAATCCGGAGACGGCCCACGGTCGATCTCCGAAGGGATCGCCCCGCCCCGGCGGGCGCGACGGGCAAGGGCCTCGGGACGGACGGGCACGGCGTCGGCTTTCTTTCCGGCTCCGGTCCCTTTGTCCGTGAAGAAAATCCAGTACTTCACGGGATCGGGGGGGGATTGGGCGCGGGCCGGGGAGAAGACCACGGATCCGAGCACGAGCGGAAGCAAAAGCAGAAATCGGGCAGGGGACATAGAGCGGTTGTTCAGTTCAGATAGGGCCAGGCCAGATAAACCATATAGGCGACGAACCCCGCAATGAGGATGCCGCCTTCGAGGCGCGAGATGCTATAGTTCGTCCGCGCGAGCGGGTAAAGCAAGAGCCCGAAGCCCAGCATGACGGGAAAATGGATCTTGATCGATTCCTGATCGACGGCGAGCGGGCGGATGAGCGCCACGAGCCCGACGACGAAAAGGACGTTGAGCAGGTTGCTCCCGAGGATGTTTCCCACGGAGAGGTCCGGCTCTTTTCGCACGGCGCACATCACCGACGCGGCCAGCTCCGGCAGGCTCGTCCCCACGGCGACGACCGTCAGGCCGACCACGACGTGGCTGATGCCCAGGAGGTCGGCGATGTTGACGGCGGAGGTCACCATCAGACGCGCACCCAGCGACAGCCCGATCATGCCCCCGAGGAGAAAGAGCACCTTTTGCCAGACGGGGTAGATACGCCCGCTCATCTCTCCGTTCTCGAAAGCCCTCAACTCCTCTTCCACCTGTCTTCGACTGTCGGCGGTGCGGGAATCGAGCACGAGGTAGATGAAGAACGAGATCAGCCCCAGGACCAGGATCAGCCCGTCGATCTGGCTGATGCGCCCGTCGAGGGACATCCCGTAAAAAACCCCCATGACGAGGATCATCATCGGGTATTCCTTGCGGAGGGTGGTCGGCTGGACGGCCAGGGGATAGATGAGCGCGCTCATGCCGAGAATCAGCGCAATGTTGGCGATGTTCGAGCCGACGATGTTGCCGAGCGCGAGCGCATCTTCGTCCGAGACGGCCGCGAAAAAGTTGACGAGAAATTCCGGCATCGACGTGCCGAGCGCCACGACGGTCAGGCCGACGACGAGCCGCCGGATCCCGAAGCGCAGGGCGAGGCTGGTTGCTCCCTTGATCAGCCACTCCGCGCCGTAATACAGGGCCGTCAGTCCGGCGCAAAAAATGAGGCTTTGGAGGAGCATCCGGGAAGCGGGAAGGTGAAGCGTGGAGGAGGGGGCGGCAGCGTTGGAAAAGAAGCGGGGTGAGGGGCGCGTTAGGCTTCGAGGTGGGCGGACCCGGGCGGCTGAAGCGCGCGCCCGGTGAACGAGCCCGGGAGCAACCCGTTCGGAGCGGCGACCTCCGGGAGCGCCTCGCCCCGATCCATCCAAACCGAAAGCTCCGGAGCCTGTTCCACGAGCAGTTGACGGCAGGCCCCACACGGGCTGCCCTGCGGATCTTTCGGGCAGGAAAGGTACATGTTCCGGAGGTCCGGCAGCCCGTAGCTCACGGCCGTGCCCAGCGCATTGCGCTCGGCGCACAGAATGCGCGACCAGTCCGGGTGCTCCACGTTGACGCCGGGAATGAGCCGCCCGTCTCCGAGTTCGAGCACGCAGCCGACGGGGAAATGCGAGGCCGGAATGAAGGCGCGCCCGGCGACCTCGTGCGCCAGGCGGACGCCCACCTCGGGGGACTCGGGCGGGGCGGCATCGAGGAACGGAGCAAGCGGCCCATAGTCCTCGCTCAGCTTGGCGACCTCCCGGATCACGAAGGCGTCCTCCGCCACGAGATCGAAGGCGCCGACGGGGGGATGCGCCATGAAGGCCCGCTCCCCGGCCGAGAACGGACGGCTCTGCACCACCGCCTCGACGTCGGGGCGACCGGCAGCCACCGCCGTGGTGAAAGCGTTCACCAGCGCGGGAATGGTGAGGGAGAAAGAAGCGCTCTCGACCCGAACGCCCGGCGCCCACTGTCCGTCGGAGAGAAGCAACACGACGCCCGTCGGGCGATGGGAATACGGCGTATACGACCGCTCCGCGACGCTCCGGGCGAGCATCCGAAGGTCATGAAGCCGCTTTTCGATGGATACGGGCATGACGCGTGCCTGCTCTGTGGTGAAACGGGTCGGGCGGTAGTCTCGAATGTGATGGGGGGCGGCGAGGTTCCGCCCGAATCCCTCCGACAGGATCGCCGATTGATTTGCTTCGTAAATTGGGGTAGCTTGATCCTCCCAGGCCGGGATGGCGGAATAGGTAGACGCAACGGACTTAAAATCCGTTGGGGCGTAAGCCCCGTGCGGGTTCGAGCCCCGCTCCCGGTACTCCCGTGCCCGCTCCTCTGCTTCGACGCGGGCTTTTCATTGCAAGGTCGTACTGCCGTGCCCTCTTTCGCCGAAAGGCTTCGCGCCGAGGAGATGATGGACGACTTCTCCATCACGGACGAGCGTCTGGTCGGCGCTCTCGATGAACTTCGGTGGGTGAACCGGCTCCTCGGCGGCTATGCCGCGACGATGCGCGCGCTTGCGCCGTACCTCGAAGCCCGCCGCGGACGGCCGGTGCGGCTCCTCGACCTCGGCGCGGGCGTCGGCGACTACGCCGAGCACATCGTGCGATGGGCCGACCGCCGGGGGCTCGACGTCTCCGTCACCGCCGTCGATGCCAACCCCGCCACCGCGGCGCACGCCCGGCGCACGCTCGACCGGCGCCTCTCCCCGAAGCTCCGGGCACGCATCCACGTGGCCGTGGCCGACGCGCTCGCCCTCCCCTATGCCGACGACGCCTTCGACGTGGCGATGGCGGCCATGTTCATGCACCACCTCGAACACACCGAGGCCGTGGCGCTCGCCCGCGAGATGGACCGAGTGGCGCGGGACGGCCTCCTCGTCAACGACCTCCACCGGCATCCGCTGGCGTATTACGGCATCCTCGCGCCCGCCCGGCTTCTCCCCGTCTCGCCTATGTTCCGCCACGATGCGCCCATGTCGGTGCTCCGGGGCTTCCGCCGCACCGACCTCGAAGCCATCGCCCGCTCCGCCGGGCTCGAGGCTCCCCGCATCCGGTGGCACTGGGCGTTCCGGTGGTCACTTTCCACCCTCGGCACGTGACGGCATGGCTGCAAACGCATACGACGTCATCGTCATCGGCGGGGGTCCGGCGGGGTGTGGAGCGGCGATCGCTCTTGCCCGCCGAGGCTTTCGGGTGCTCCTCCTCGAAAAAGCACGCCTGCCGGTGCACAAGCTGTGCGGGGAGTTCCTCTCGGTCGAGGTGATGGCGCTCTTCGAGCGGCTCGGGGTGGCCGGAGCCGTCCGGCGTGCCGGGCCGCATCGCATCGACGAGACGCTCGTCACCACGGCGGACGGCGCGGCCTTCCGAAGCCCGTTGCCGGGGACGGGGCTCGGCCTCAGCCGTCGCACGCTCGACCGCCTCCTCTTCGCGCACGCCGCCGCCGCCGGCGCCGACACGCGCGACGGGGTGACGGCCCGCGCCCTCACCGGCAGCCTGGCCTCCGGCTTCTCCGTGACGACGACGGCGGGGACCTTCACGGCGCGCCTCGTCCTCGGCGCCTGGGGCAGGCGCGGACGCCTCGATCGAACGCTCGGCCGACGCTTTCTCGCCGAAAAAACCCCGTTCGTGGCCTTTAAGGCTCATTTCGAAGGCCTGGAGATCCCCGGCGTCGTCGAACTTCACGCGTTCGCGGGCGGGTACTGTGGGCTCTCGCACGTGGAGGACGGGCGGGTGAACGTATGCTGGATCACCCACCGGGATCGGCTCCGGGAGGCGGGCGGGCGGCCCGAGGGCATGATCGCCCGGACCTTCGGTGAGCATGCGGCGCTCGCCCGACGCTTCGGACGGCTCCGGCGCGTCACGGACTTTTGCGCCGTGGCACAGATCTCCTTCGCCGTCAAGGGGCCGATGGAGGGGGACGTCCCGATGATCGGAGACACGGCGGGCATGATCGCGCCCCTGTGCGGCGACGGTATGGCGATGGCCCTTCACAGCGCCGAGATGGCCGCCGCGCACGCGGACGCCTTCCTTCGGGGGAGGGCCGATGCCGAAGCCTTCCGCCGGGGATACCCGCGCGCGTGGCGCGATGCGTTCGCCGGCCGGCTACGCCTCGGACGGTGGATGCACCACGGATACGTCCGGCCCCTGGCGGCGAGCCTTGCCGTGCGAGCGCTCGCCGGCATGCCGGCGCTCGGACGCTGGCTCATCCGCCACACCCGTGATGCGGCGCAAACGTGACTCTTCCCGCCTAAACCCGTACCTTTCGAAGCCATTCCCCTGACGTCGCAGCGAGCATTTTTTCCATGAGAGCGTTCGGACGGGCACATACGGCGTTTCTGCCCCTGGCGCTCGTCGCCGTGATGGCAACCGCTCCGGCGGGGGCGCAGCCTCGTCGTTCGGCCGACCCGTTGCGCTTCCTGATCTGGCCCGCCGGGGATACCCGGGCGCTCGCGGGCAGCCTGGCTTCGCCGCGGAGCCTCTATGCGCTCGGAGCCGGTGCGGCCCTCGTGTGGGCAAGCCGGTACGATGAAACGCTCACCGACAAGGCCTCCGACCTGGCGGACACCCCCGTGCTCCGGGTCGTCGAGGAGTTCGGGAACGTGAAGGCGGTGCAGCCGATGGCCGTCGTGCTCTTCGTCGGCTCACTCATGAGCGGCGACGAGCGGTTTCAGGACGCCGCCTTCACCTCGCTCGAAGCCGTCGTCTTCGCCAACCTGATCACGAACGGCCTCAAGGGCGCTTTCGGGCGCGCGAGGCCTCGCCAAAATCACGGCCCCGGCGCGTTTCGGCCCTTCTCGGGCGACACCTCGTTTCCCTCGGGTCACGCGACTACCGTTTTCGCCCTGGTCACGCCCTGGCTTTTCTATTATCCCCACTGGACCACCGCCGGGCTCGTCGTCCTTGCCGCCGGCACTGCCTTCTCCCGCATGGCGACGCGGGCGCACTGGTTCACAGACGTAGCGGCGGGGGCCGCCGTAGGTTTTCTCACCGGATACGGCCTCTCACGGCGGCATCTGCGCACGGGCGGCCCCCGCATCGCGCCGCAGTTCGGCTATCGAAGCGCGGGCGTACGGGTGCGGTTTTGAGAAACGGTCGGGCGCGTTAGCCCTGCGCGGCGCGGCGGAGGCGGTCCATGAGCGCGAGGCCGAGGCCGGCGGG
>JALSSK010000486.1 GCA_026984335.1 Rhodothermales bacterium | reverse complement strand
GGGTCGGCGGCGACCCGCCGGGCAGACAGAATTCGGCTTACAGGCCGGCGCACGCCGCCAACGCATGAAAGGCAGTCCCTCGCCGGAGGGGCTGCCTTTCGTTGTCTCCGGCTTCGCCGCCTCGCTCCGCGCACCCCTCACCCGATGAACGACACCCGTCGCACAAAAAAACCCGGAACGACCTTTCGGCGCATTCCGGGGTGTCTTCTGCGAAACTCAGCCGTCTCCGGCGGAATCGGGAACGTCAGTTATTGCCGCCGTCATTGCTCGGAGGCGGAGCGGGCTGCGCTTCACCGGCGGGCGGCGTTGCCTGCTGCTCCGTGCCCTGCGCGCGTTGCTGAATCACGCTCTCCTGCTCTCCCCCCTTGTCGATGGTGAAGTTGGTCAGGATGCAGAGTACGATGAAGGCCGTCGCCAGCGTCCAGGTCGCCTTTTCGAGGAAGTCGGGAGCCTGACGCGAGCCGAGGATCTGCGTCGTCGCGCCGCCGGAGGCGATGCCGGCCAGACCACCGCCCTTGCCGCTTTGCACGAGGATCACGAGGATCAACAAGACGGCGATGATCGCGATGAGAATGATCAGAAAAGTGAACATACGTCGAGCCAGGATAAGTTTACAGAGTCTGTCAAGATAAGCCATCGACCGAGCGGGCACAATTCTTTCCCGAGAAGTTCACGCATCCCGGCCCATCCGGCGCGCCAGAAAGGCTTCCGCCAGCATCAGGCCCGCCACGGTCTTCATGTCCTGCAGTTCCCCCCGTTTCGCCCGATCGACAGCCTCGGTGAACGACATCGGGACGAGCTCGATGAACTCGCCGTCGCTCAGGTCGCGCGCGCCTTCGGTGAGCTCTTCGGCCAGAAAAAAGTGGATCACCTCGTTGCTGTATCCGATGCACGGGTTCAGCGCGGCGAGGCGGGTGAGCCGTCCGGCCCGGTAGCCGGTCTCCTCGCGGAGTTCGCGCGCCGCCACCGCCTCCGGGCCCTCGCCCGCCACGTCGAGCTTGCCGGCGGGCACTTCGAGGAACGTGCGGCGCGGCGCGTACCGGAACTGCCGCACGAGGAGCGTTCCGCCGTCTTCGAACAGAGGCACCACCGCCGCCGCACCGGGATGATCGATCCATTCGCGGACCGAGGGGCGGCCGTCGGGCAGGCGCACCCGGTCCCGGCGCACCCGGAGGAGCACCCCGTCGAAAACGGCGGTGGTTTCGAGCGTCTTTTCTTCGAGGCCGTTCATCGCTTTCCTCACGGTCATGCCGGGAGAAAGGTACGCCGCCCGCACTGTCCTTTCACCCGGGCGACCGCTTTTTCTATCGAGCTTCATCCGAGCGGGCGAGCAGGACGGCGGCCGCTGCCGCCACCCCCGCCGTCTCGGCCCGGAGCCGCCGCGGACCGAGCGAGACCGCCCGATACCCGGCGCGCCCCGCCGCCTCGACCTCGTCGTCCGTGAACCCGCCTTCCGGTCCCACGAGCACGCGCACCCGACGCGCCGATGGACACGCCCGGAGCGCCGAAAGAAGACTCACCGGGCCGGTCTTCTCGTGGCAGATCACGCCAAGATCGGGGGGGTCGGAATCGAGATGATTCGCGAACGTCTCCGGCGGGGCAAAGCGGGGCAGACGGCTCCGCCCGCATTGCTTCATCGCCGCCACCATGATCCGTTGCGCCCGCGAGGCCCTGACCACGGTCTTCTCCGTGCGCGCCGTTAGCAGCGGCGCCACCGTCGTCACGCCCAGTTCGACGGCCTTTTCGAGGAAGGTCTCGAACCGGTTCGGGTTTTTGAGCACGGCGATGCCGACGGTGAGGTCATAGTCCGGCTCTCCCACGTTGATGCGTCGTTCGAGGATGACCCCGCTCGCGTGTTTCTTGTTCACGCGATCGAGCCGGACGCGGTACCACCCCCCCTCGCCGTCCACCACCACCACCTCGTCGCCCGCGCGGCGGCGAAGCACGCGGACGGCATGCCGGGCTTCCTCCTCCGGCAACCGCAGACGGTCCCCCTCGACGAAGGACGGCGGCGCATAATGTGCGGTGATGAGGTTCGTCACGGCATTCGTTTCTGCAAGGGTGAGACCGGAAAATACGCGCGCATCGAGGCCAAACGCCAGCCTCACAGCCCGAACGAGAGTCCGACGTGCACGCGACCGTTGGTCGGGCCGTCCTCGGAGTTGACGGCATAGCTGGTATTGATCAGACCTATCGGGGCCCGGAACTGGATGCCGAGCCCATAGCCGGGATAAAAGCGCCGCGCCGGCGCAAGCCCGGCCGCCGCGGGCGTGTCCACGTAGCCGAGATCGAAGAACACGTAGGCATAGGAGAGGCGTTCGATCTGATACCGGTATTCGACGAAGGCGCGCGCAACGAAGCGGCCCCGGAAGCGGTCCTCGTCGTATCCGCGAAGCGAGGAAGCGCCGCCGAGGCGGAAGAGGTCGCTCTCGTCGTACGTATTGCTGAGGAGCACGCCTGCTTCGCCGCCGAGGGCGAGCACCTGTCGCCGGAGCGCAGGCAGAAACAGCCGGAATCGCGCCTGGAGCCGCTGTTGGCGAAGCGCCGAGCCTTCGCGCGTCGTGTCCCCCTGGGCGGTGAGCACCGCGGCGGTGCGCTCCTTTCGCCCGCGCTCGAAATTCGTCTCCACGACGAAGCCGCGCCGGGGGTTGACGCTCCGGTCGAGATGACGATACCGAACACCGAGGCCGGCAAAAAAGGCGGAGGCGCGGGGGATGCGCTGGGTTCCACGGCTTAACTGCAGCCCGGCTTTCCCCGGATTGGTCGTCTCGCGGGTGACCGTGACGAACGCCTGGAAATCCCCGGTGAGTCGATAACCGAATTCGGCCTGATAGCGCTGTTTGCCGTAGGTCGAGTCCTGTTGTAGTCCCTCGAAGCGCCCTTTGCCGCCGACGGGAAGCCCGAGCAGGAAAGGATCGGAGAAGCTCGCATCGACGCTGCTGACCTGTCCCGGCAGCCGGTTGAGCCGAAGTGAGATCACGCGCCCGCCTCCGAAGAGGTTGTGCAAGAGGATGTGCCCGTTCCCGACGATGCTCCCCGACCCGTTTCCTCCGGCAGGGGGCAGATAGCCGAGCACGAGGTCGAACGAGCCGGGCGACGCCTCTTTGACGCGGACCCGAAGCGCCGTCGCCCCGTCTTTTTCCAGAACGAGTTCGGGCGGCCCGACCTCTTCGAAGAAGTCGCTCTCCTCCAGGCGGCGCCGGATCTCGTCCGGATCATATGCCGGAACCGGGGCGCCGATCCGCACCCCTGCCAGCCGGGCCACATAAGCGGCCTGCGTGCGCTCGGCTCCGAGGAGTTCCACGCGGTCGATCACGAGCGCGCCGCCTTCTTCGACGCGGATCGTCAGCGCCAGGCGGGGCGGTTCGCCGGGCAGCAAACCGACATCTTCGATGCGGATCTGCGCCAGCGGATAGCCCGCTGCCTCGTAACGAAGCAGCATGCTTTCGAGGTCCGCTTCGAGGCGCTCCGGATCGAGCGGGCGGCCGGGGCGGGTCTGCATGGCGTCGAGAAGCGCGAGCGAGTCGAGCGCGGTGACGCCGAGCAGCCGAATGCGCCCGATGAGCACTTTCGGCCCCTTCGTCACGTAGAGTTGCACTTCCGGCGGTTGCGTATCTTCGATGATGCGGACGGAATCCAGCGTCGCATAATAATGGCCTTCACGCCGAAGGACCTCGAGCGCCCGCGCCGCCGCTGCGTCGAGGCTGTCGAGCGGGAGCGCCCGGGCGAGCGGCCACGGCGCTTCCCGTCCCTCGGAGACGAGCGTCCATCGGGCCGGCGGAGCGAGCGAGTCGGGCGGGGCAGCGGTCTGCCCCCACGCCGAGCCGATCAGCGCCAGGCTCCCCAGCACCCCCGCCGCAATCCGGCGGAATTCATATATTGACCTCGGAACGGACACGAACGGGAAGGAGATGATTCGAAGCGCAGGAATTGCGGCAGGAGCGGCGCTCGGCGCACTGGCGCTGGCGCTCGCGCTTGCTCCGGGCAGGCCGCTTGCTTTCACGGACGGAGCGTACGCCCTCGCCCCGCCTTCGGTTCGTGCCCTTCCCGCTCGCGGCGATACGCTGCGCCCGACGGTTCGCGCCGGGGAGCCCCTCATCCTCGCCCTTCCCGACACCCTTGACGCGCGCCCCGTGGCGGCGTATGCCCTCGTGCGCGCCCCCGCACTGAGCCGGCTCGTGGACCGGTCCTTCCTCTGGCGCACCCGCCCCGGGGATGCCGGCGCGCACCGCCTCCTCTTCAAGGTCGTTTTCGCCGAAGCTCCACCCGAGACGCTCGTCGTGCGCGTGAAAGTGGAACCACGGCGGTGAACCGCCGCAGCGCGCCGACCGTTGCGCGAACGCCGTCGCAAAGGGATCTCTTTGCTCGAAGGATACATAGAACGTGCGCGGCAGTCCCTGCCTTGCCGGACGCCGCGACGGTTCACCCTCAAAGCGTTGTCCTGCTCTCTGCGTTGCTCATGGAAGACCCCGAGCCCATCCGTATGCTGCTCGTCGGAGCCGGGCGCGCCGGCCTCCTGTTCCTCCGGCTGTTCCAGCCGCATGAGGGGGTGGTCATCACTGCCGTGGTGGATCGCGACCCGAACGCGCCGGGGCTGGCCGCCGCCCGTGAGCGTGGACTTCCAACGGGCCCCAGCCCCCTCCCTTTCCTCGAAGATCGCTCGCTCGACCTCATCGTCAACGTGACGGGCAGCGCGGCGCTTCAGGATCTGCTGGCGCAGCGCAAGCCCCCGAAGACCGAGTTGCTGGGCGGGTCGGCAGCGTTGCTCCTCTGGACTCTGTTGCGGGAATATGAGGAGAAAGCCGCTCTCGAAGGCCGGTTCGAGTTAATCGAGCGGGAGCTGGCGCGGCACAAGGAGAACGCCTTCCTCGTCGGCAACGACCCCCGGATGCTCGAACTGAGCCGTCAGATCGCGCGGGTGGCGCCCACCCCGACGCCGGTGCTCATCCTCGGCGAGACCGGGACGGGCAAAGAGGTCATCGCGCGCGCCCTTCATCAGAACAGCCCCTCGCGCCACCGCCCGCTCGTCTCGATCAACTGTACGGCCTTCAGCCCCACCCTCATCGAGAGCGAGCTCTTCGGATACGTCAAAGGCGCCTTCACCGGAGCCGCCGCGGACCGGCCCGGCCTGCTCGAAATGGCCGACGGCGGCGCGGTCTTCCTCGACGAAGTCGGCGACATGCCGCTGGAGATGCAGGCCAAACTGCTTCGCTTTCTTCAGGAAGGCGAGATCCGGCCCGTCGGCAGCCCCGTCACCCGAAAGGTGCAGGCCCGCGTCATCGCCGCCACCAACCGCAACCTTCAGCAAGCCGTCGAGGCAGGCGCCTTCCGCGCCGACCTCTTCTACCGGCTCAACACCTTCACGCTCCACGTGCCGCCCCTCCGAGAGCGCCGCAGCGACATTCCGCTCTATGCCTACCATTTTCTCGAAAAGGCTCAGGCCAAAGTCAACAAGCGCGTGTCGCTGATTGCCGCTTCCGCGCTCGCCACACTCCAGGCTTACGACTGGCCCGGCAACCTGCGCGAGCTCGCCAACGTGATCGAGCGGGCCGTGGTGCTGTGCGAGGGCGACAAGATCGAGGTCCGGCACCTGCCGCTGGGGCTGCAGCCCGGGCATGCCGGGGGCGCGTTCGATGAGGAGACGCTCGAAAAGGGCCTCGCGGCGCTCAAGACACAGATGATCGAGCAGTTTGAACGAGACGCACTGAGCCGCTATCTGGCCGAATGCGGGGGCAACATCACCCGCGCGGCCGAGGCCGCGAAGATCTCTCGGCGCACCTTCCATCGGCTCCTCAAAAAACACGGCGTCTCGGCGCAATCCTTCTCCCCCGAGCGCTCATGACCTCCCCGCTTCTCATCGACCTGCTCATCTTCGACCTCGACGGCACCCTTGCCGACACCCGTCGCGACCTGACCGACGCCGTCAACCACGCGCGCGCCGCCTTCGGCCGAGCGCCGCTCGACGTGCGGACGGTCACCGGCTTCGTGGGCGACGGCGTGGCGAAGCTTCTCGAACGGGCGCTCCCGGGCCTCTCCGCCTCCGAGCGCGCCGAAGCCCGCGCCGCCTTCGACGCCTTCTATGCCGCCCACTATTGCGACCACACCCGCCCTTATCCCGGCATTCCCGAGGCGCTCCGCCGCTTTGCGCACAAAAAACGCGCGGTGCTCACGAACAAGGCCGAGCCGTTCGTCGCGCCGATGCTCGAACGCATGGGGTTGCGCGCGTGCTTCGACGCCGTGCAGGGCGCCTGCTCCGGCCTGCCCCCCAAGCCAGACCCCGCCCCCGTGCTGCGCCTGCTCGATCGCTGCGACGCGCTGCCCGAGCGCACGCTCCTCATCGGCGACGGCCCCCAGGATATCCGCGCCGGTCAGGCGGCCCGCGTGCGCACCTGCGCCGTCACCTACGGCTTCCGAACCGCCGACGAACTGCGCCCCCTCGCCCCGGACTTCCTCATCGACGACCCCCGCATGCTTCTCTCCCTCGTTTGCTGAAAATAGCGACATATGCGCCCCACAAGTAGAGACATCTATGTCACAGTTCTGCTGCGCGCCTTTTCTCTTCAATTTCGAATACGTTTGAAGATAATCCTTGACCAACGAGCCATTTCCATCCATAATCTCCTCCGCCAATAGTGACATCAGCGTCACACACCATCATTTTTTCATTGGCTCATAAATTGCCCGCAAATCTTTTACGATCAAAAGCATATACACATCTACCCGATCAGCAGGTGCGTCCCGGCACGGGGCTTGTCATGAGAGGGGGCGATCGCTCGAAACGCCGGTTCAAGCTGCCTTCGCACGAGCGTGCCACCCTTTCTCCTTCTCTATGAAAGCCCTGATTTTCGACGTAGACGGCACCCTGGTGGACACGGAACGCCACGGTCATCTGCCGGCGTGCAACGATGCCTTTGCCGCACTCGACCTCCCCATCATCTGGACCTGGGAAACCTTCAAGGCGATCCAGCACACGCCCGGCAATGCCCGTCGCCTGCGATGGTGGCTGGAGCAGCATACGGATATGCCCCTTCGTGAGATCGATCGTCTGGTAGAGCAGTTCATTCCACTCAAGCAAAGCA
>JALSSK010000485.1 GCA_026984335.1 Rhodothermales bacterium | reverse complement strand
GTTGAAGGCCCAGTCGCGATCGCGGGGAATGGGGCGGTAGACCTTCCCTTCGGTGCGCGCCTCGCCTTCGAGGGCGGGGTCCAGTTCGTAGGGTTCGAAGGCGGCCCATCGCCACTGGTCGCGGTGACGGTCCCAGTCGCTGAGGTACATGTCGAAGAGGCGGGAGCGGGCGAAGAAGCGGGCGTCGACGCGGTGGTCGTTGTCACCGTCGATGGCGTCGAAGAGCTTCGCCGCGCCGATGACGTTGCGCGCCTCGCCGAAGCCGGGCACACCGCGCATGTCGTCGTCGGGCCGCTCTTCGAGCATCATGAGCCGGTCGGAGACGAGGGCTTCGTAGCGTCCGAGGCGGGGATCGCGGGGGACGTAGACGAGTTCGGGGTTGGTGTGATAGACCCCGGCGGCTTCGGCGAGGGGCGGGATGATGAACGCGCCATAGGGATGGAGGATGGCCACCTGATCGTCGAGCACGTCGGCGGCGGCGGTGTTCCGGAGGGCGGGGGGGAGGCTGCGCGAAGGGTCCTTCGTGATCGAACGAAGCACGTACGCGCGGCCGTCGGAGGCTTCGAGGCGGAGCGAGGTCGTCTGAAGGCCGCCCCCTCGTTTGACGGGTCGGAGCCCGCCTTTCGCCCGTCCGAGGTCGAGGACGCGGGCCTCGACGGGCGTGGTCCAGGCGGGGCGGTGCTCGACGCCGAAGAGGAGCCGGCGCAGGGGCCCGGCGGCGAGGTCGGGCCGGGCGACGGCGACGACGGTGCTGTCGGTGAAGTCGGGGAACGGCCCGGCGGGCGGCGGCTCGGGCGCGAGGCGGTCCGGTCGCGGTCCGCTGAGGCGGCTGCGGAAGACGACGCGCCCGGTCGCGCCGTCGCTCTCGGGCTCCCACACGTCCATCCACACCGTGCCGTCGCGGTAATAGCGGAGTTCCATGAACCCCTGGGCGGCGTGCGTGAAGACGGCCTCACCGCCCCGCGCGGCAAAATCGGGCCGCTTCGATCCCCCTCCGCTGATGAGATGGTGCTGGTTCGCGTGGAAGAAATACTGGAGGTTGTGCTCGTGCCCGGCGGCGTAGACGAGCGTGCCGTCGTCGATCCGGGCAAAGATGCTCGTGAGGGTCTGGCGGAGGGTCCGGTAGCGTCCGGAGGAGAGGTCCTGCGGTCCGCCGGCGGCGCGGATGTAGAGCGGAACAAGCGAGCCGAGGAGCGGGAGCGGCAGATAGGCCCATCCGATCTTCGCCGTGAGCGGGAAGAGGTGCTGCAGGAGCGGGGCATGCCCGGCATGGCGCCCGTTCGAAAACAGCGGGTGATGCCCCAGGATGAGGAGGTCGCGGTCTCTGCGTTTGTGGACGATCTCGTCGAGTTCAAGAAAAAAGTCCTCGTCCTCGTGGATCTCATAGTGGCCTGCGTCGCCGTAGGGTTTGGGGGGATCTTCGAGCCACCACTGGGTGTCGAGGACGATGAGCGAGAGGCGGTCGTCAAGCTTCACCTCGACCGGGCCGGGGAAGCCGTCGTCGGGGAGGAAGGCGTTGTCCTGATCCGGCAGATGCGCTTCCACGAACGCCTCCTGCCTTCGCACACCCTCCGCGCCGCCGCGCCAGTCGTGGTTGCCGGGGAGGAAGACGACGCGCCCGGGGAAGTTCTCTACGGCGTGGATCTGGGCGAGGAGACGGGCCTCCGCCGTCGCTCGTTCGGGCGCGTCGGCCTCGGGCAATCCGCAGCAATAGGCGTTGTCGCCGAGGAAGCCGACCAGGGCGTTCGCGCCCGCTGCGTCGAGCCGCGTCCGGAGGAGCCGGAGCGTCGGCGAGGCTTCCGTCGCCGCGCCCGCATCGCCGATGAGGAAGGCGCGGTAGGTGAGTTCTTCCTCCGGAGGCTGCGTCAGACGTTCCCACCCCCGATGCTCCGGCGCCACGTACGGACGCGACGACGAGCAGGCCGTGCCGAGCCAGAGAAGGACGAGCAGGGAAAGACGCGCACTTCGGTTCATGGACGTCGCGGATGCGTGAGGACAGGGGGTGCGGCGTTCACGGCCCGGTATCTTCCGTTCCCGGATGATACGCAAAGCGGAGGAGGGTTGCCCGTTTGCCGCCGCCCTCGTTCGAAATGAAAAGCGTCCCGTCGGGGAGGAACGTGAGCCCTTCGGGCTGGGGGAAGCGTTTTTTGGGAAGCGCCCACACGTCGGAGACTGCGCCTTCGGGGGTGAGGACGAGGATCATCTTCCGCACAGAGGAGAGCACGTACACGCGCCCGGTGACGGGATGCACGGCGAGGGCCGACGGCTTGAAGTCGCTCATGTCGAAGACGGAGCCGAAGAGCCGACGGAGGCGGCGGTTGAGGGCGCTCTCGCCGGAGAGGGCGGGCATCTCCTTCGTGGGGATGGTGAAGACCGGCGCATCGAGGAGCGCGTTCGTCGTGAGGTCGAAGGCATAGACGGCGCGGTGGCGCTTGAGCTTTTTGCCCGGGTATTCCTTGCACGCGATGAGCAACCGCCGGCGGGCGGCGTCATAGCCGAGGCCCTCGGTGTCGTATTTCGAGGAAAGACGCGTCCGATGCTTCGTCACCACCAGCTTCGGCGCGCGCCAGTCCGCGATCTCGAAGAGCGCGCCGTCGCTCCGGAGGACGAAGACGCGATGGTCCACGCGCTCGAGGCCCTCGTAATCGCCGTCTTTTCCGAACTTCTTCCGTTCCGTGACCACGCCCGTCCGCGCATCGAGGATGAAGAGCGTGCCCGCTTCGTCCTGTATCGCGCCGAGGCGGAGCGAGTCGAGCACGGTGAGGCCGGAGATCTCGCGGAGGGCGCGAGGGAGCTTGAAGACGGCCTCGGGATGGTCGAAGGCATACGGGGCGGCGGAGGTGTCGGCGCAGGGGGGCGAGGGCATCGGGGGGCGGGGCATCGGGGCCTTGCCGCGCGTCACGCCGGAGACGAGCAGGAGCGCGATGCACGAAAGGAGGACCCGTGCGATGGGGCGGGTTTGGAACGCTTGTGGTTTTTTGTACACTAAGGGGGCCGGGAAAGGAGGGAAGGACGTCAGACGTCTTGCCTCAGAGGAGGCCGTTGTGCATACTTTAGGCCGTTCCATCGTATAGGTTTCATACGGGACAACGATTCCCATCACCTCAAGCGGAGAGGCTGCATATGACGGAGAGCTCGGACCACCTGCCACCGGACGCCGTGGGGAGAGAGCGACCCGTCGCTTCGGACGTGGGTGCGAACGAGGATCATCACGCGACCGGTAGGGAGACGGCGCCTCCTGAAGCAACGGCCGTGGTGATCCGGAAGCCGAAGAAGAAGAAAAAGAAGAAGAAAGCAACGGCGTCCGAGAAGCCGAAGATCGGCACGTCGCGCGGGATCGAGACGATGTTTCGCACTTCGTATCGCACGCACATGGACCTGAGCGCGCTCGCCGACACGAAGGCCAATATCATGATCAGCATCAACGGCATCATCATCTCGATTTTGCTGGCCTCCATCGCGCCGAAGATCGACACGAACCCATGGCTGCTCATCCCCACGGCGGTGCTCCTGATCACGTGTCTGGTGTCCATCGTGTACGCCGTGCTCGCCGCCCGCCCCCGCGTGCGCAGCGACGTGATCACGCTCGAAGACGTGCGCGACCGTCGGGCGAACATCCTCTTCTTCGGGCACTTTTCCTCGCTCTCACCGGATGATTTCGTGGCGGGCATGACCGACCTGATGCTCCACACCGACGATCTCTACCAGAGCATGATCCGCGACATCTATAACCTCGGGCTCGTGCTGAAGCGGAAGTTCGAACTGCTCCGGGTGGCGTACACCGTGTTCATGTTCGGCCTCATTGCGGGCATCGTGCTCTTCATCGGAGTCTTCATATGGGTGGTTATGGATTGAACGGGGACGTTCCGGGCCGCGACGCCCCGGGTGCGTGGACGCCGGCAAGGGCGGAGGGATGCGCATGATCGTCACGTTCTGGGGCGTACGCGGTTCGGCCCCGAGCCCGGGGCGGCTGACGTGCCGGTACGGCGGCAACACGTCCTGCGTGAGCGTGGAGGCGGGGGATCGGGTGCTCGTCCTCGACGCGGGCACGGGCATCATCCCGCTCGGCGAGACGCTCGCGGCTTCGGGCAAGGAGGTCTTTATCCTGCTCTCGCACCTTCACGCGGATCACCTGATGGGCTTCCCGTTCTTCGAGCCGCTCTATTGCGCCGCCGAGCGCCTGCATCTGCTCAGCTATGAGAAAGACGGACGCCCGTGGTCGCTCATGAACCTCCTCGACGGTTTCCATTTCCCCGTCGAGGCGTCCGAACTCACGGTGCAGCCGCATCGCGTCGAGACGGACCCGCTCGGGTTCCTCCGGACGCAGGGGTTCGAGGTGCGGCGGCATCCGGTCAACCATCCCGGCGGGGCCTTCGGATATCGGGTGAGCCGCGGCGGGCGCACGCTCGTCTTCGTCCCCGATAACGAGCTCGATCCGCCGGGTGCGGCCACGGTGGATTTTGCGGAACTGGCCGCTTTCTGCCGCGACGCCGACGTGCTCATCCACGACGCGCAGTACCTGCCTTCGGATCTGCCGATGAAATGGGGATGGGGACATTCGACGCTCGGGCGGGCGTGCGCGCTCGCGGCGGCGGCCCGCGTGAAGCACTTCGTTCCCTTTCACCACGACCCCTGCCGGAGCGACGCCGCCCTCGACGCCATGCAGGCCGAAGCCCGGGAAGCGCTGGCCCCGGAGGGCATCGCGTGCACGTTTGCCTACGAAGGGCTCCGGATCGAACTGTGAGGGGCGTCACCCGAGGCGGGCTTTCACCTCTTCCCACAGCGCCCGGTACGCCCGGGCGGCGGCGCTTCGCCGGTCGAAGCTCAGCAGCGGCGCCCGCGCCACCCCCATCCGCTCGACGGCGCTCGCGTACGGGATCACCGTCGTGAGGAATCCCTCGCGGCCGTCCGCGTACTCGGCGCAGATCTCCTTGTGCAGCCGCTTGCGCCGGTCCACCATCGTGAAGAACGGCAGCTCCCGCAGCTTCTTCGGGCGCTCCTTCCGGAAATACTTGCGGATCTGTTCGAGCGTCCGGAGGGAGAGGGTGGTGGGGATGAGCGGGATGAGCAAGGCATCGGCGGCCAGGAAGGCATTCTCGGAGACGAGCGAGAAGCCCGGCGGGCAGTCGAGAAAGATGTGGTCGTAGTCTTTCTTCAGGGGTTTGAGCAGCCGCGCGATCCTGCGATCGGACTTGTCGGCGGCGTTCAGGACGAGGTCCATGTTCCGGTACGAGAAGTCGGCGGGGAGCAGGTCGAGGTTCTCGAAGTCGGTCCCTTTGATGCGCCGGTCGAGGGCGCCCTTGCCTTTGATGAGGCGTTTCGCGCCGCCTTTTACCCTGGGTTTGACGCGGAAATAGAAACTGGCTGCGCCCTGCGGGTCGAGGTCCCAGATCAGGGTGCGCGCGCCTTCACGGGCCGAGAGATAGGCCAGGTTGACCGCGGTGGCGGTCTTTCCGACGCCGCCTTTGAGGTTGTAGACTGCGAGGATGCTCATGCGGGTGAGGAAGGTTGGAGAGGTTCATCCGCGCCATGGGCCGTGGTCCCTGTCGCGGGGGGGAAGCCTGTCCGGGCCTGAGGCAGGTGCTTCGTCATGCGGCGTGCCTGAACAGTTTCTCGAAGCGCTTGCGATGATCGGGGGAGGCGAACCGGGCGAAGCTCTCGGCGAAGGCGGCGCGTGCCTGAAGCTGCCGTTCGGCGAGATAGGCTTCGAGCCGCCCCATCGCGGTGAGCGTCTCTACCGGCGCGACGCCTTCGGCGGCCATCTGCCGCGCGAAATCCTGAAGCGCCTCTTGCTGCACGGCGAAGTCCTGATGATCGCCCAGGACGGTTTGAAGGCTCTTGACCGCCGGGATGAGGCGGCGCATGAGCTTATCCGGATACAGGCTCCGGAAAATTTCGAGGAGATACCGGAGTTTTTTGCACGTGATCCGCATCTCGTGAAGGGCCTCGGCGGGCGTCTGGGGACCGATGGCGCGGCCCTCCTTGAGCACGTTTCGGTAGGTCTTCCGGATGCGTTTCGAGACGACGTCGCGAAGCGGGCGAGCGGCCTCCGGAGTGGGCGGCTCGTCGGGGAGCGGCGCCTCGAGGAAGGCCCGCCACTCGCGCAGGAGCGCGCGGTACCGGGGCGTATCCATCGCCGCGACCATGGCGGCGTGCGCCTGACGCTGTCGTTTTTCGAGGAAGACGCCGAGGGGCGCGAGGTCGTCCCGCACGGACTCGGGCAGGTGCGCGCGATACTCGTCCATGCGAAGGAGGTACACGTCGAGGTCGCGCACGGGACTGGTGATCTCCCCGAGCCACTTGAATTCGGTGCGGAAGTGGGCCAGTGGTTCCGGAGGGAAGATGCGTTTGAGCTGACCGAGGATGGAGCGCGTGCGGCGGACGGCCACCCGGTAGTCGTGCACGAACTCCGTGTCCAGGTTTTCTCGGAGGCCGGGCTCGTTGTGCCGCATGGTGTCGAGCAGGTGGAGGAGCACCGGGCGGATGGCGCGGTCGGCGCGCTCCTTCGGATCGAGGCGAAAGTTGAGCTTGGCGAAGTTGTCGCCGGGGGTGCGACCGATGGCGGCGAGGGCGCGCGTGAACTCGTGTCCGGCGTCTTCGGGGAGGGCGGCGACGTCGCGGAGGTAGGCTTCGAGCTTCCGCCTTGCCTTGCCGTAGCCCTTCACAGGCGCCACGCAGGCGCAGCCCGGGAGCACACACCCGCTCCGCGCGGTCGGTTTGCGGGCCTCGCCCCTGAGGCTTACGATGAGCCGGGCGGTGGTCTTGCGCTCCCGGTCGAGCACGGACAACCGGTGCTCCCGCAGCCGCACCTCGACGACGGGCATGAGCGCGCGCGGGTCCGTCGCTGCCGCCAGAGCTTCCCGGAAGGCGCCGGGCGGAAGATCCTTCGCCATGCGCGGAGGTTTCGGGACGGACAGCGTGTACAGCGGCGTGCGGTCGGAGAGACGCTCCCAGCGCAGCAGGCGGCCTTCCGGGGTGACCTCGAAGAACAGCGCCGTGCCCGCGTCGTGGAGCCGCCAGTCGAACGTGTCGAAATACCGGCGGGTGACGGGAAGCGGCCCCGTCTGCTCGATGCGAAAACGATCG